>LCKE01000001.1 GCA_001001205.1 Parcubacteria group bacterium GW2011_GWF2_45_11
TACGCCAGGCGTCAAACAAAATTCAGCTGTTGTATTTGGGCCAGTTGGAAGAGTACAAAGGCATCCGATTTTTACTGGAGGCGTTAAGTTCATTGGCTACAGATGAGTATGCGCTGACCGTGGCCGGCGGCGGCAGCCTTTTTAAAAAACTGAGGGAGCAATATCAGAGCCAGCGCGTAAATTTTTTGGGGCTGGTACCCCACGAATCAATTGACGGACTGTTTAGCCACGCCGATCTTACCGTGGTACCGTCGCTCTGGTGGGAAAATTCGCCAACGGTCATTTACGAAAGTTACGCCGCGGCCGTGCCGGTTTTGGTTTCAGATGCCGGCGGCGCCAAAGAATTGGTCCAGCCCGGCCAAACCGGCTATATCTTTAAGTCGGGCGATCTGGAGAGCCTTTATTCCACTTTACGGCAAGTTGCTCAGGAGAGGGCAAATTTGCGGGAATTAGGCCTGGCCGGGCAACGGCTGGTTGCTGATTTTCAGCCCCAACATTACGTCAAAAAACTAATGCAATTATGTCAGGATTCGCCGAGATAAAATACATTTTACAGCAGCGCGCTAAATTTAACGACGGTGTTTTTAGCTACTTGCCCCAGGTTTCTGAATTTCAGCGCCAGGAGATTATTTTTCACGATCAGATTCATCAGGATGAAATTGAAGTCCACCAGCTGAAGACGGTTCGCAATAAGTATTATCACCATTATTTTAAAAAATGGCTTTATGACCTGCCGCCGGCCGCGGTCATCTTGGAAATCGGTTCGGGCAGCGGCTTTGACCTGCCGCCGCTTTTAGCACGCGGCTACCGAGTTATTGCCAGCGACATCAGCTCGGCTTCCATCAGGTCGGTCAGGGGAAAAATTGACCTTGAACTGCCGGCGTTTAAGGGTAATTTGCTTTGTTTGGAGGCCGATGGGCAGAATCTGCCTTTACCCGATGAATCGCTGGAGGCCGTTTTTATGGTGGCCTCCTTTCACCATTTTGAGGACCAGGCTCGGGCGATCGCCGAAATTAAACGGCTGGTTAAAAAAAACGGCCTGGTGATTCTGGCCATGGAACCTTCAAGACTGATGATGAAAGTCACGCGCCTGTTTAAGGCTACAACCCGCTTAAGAATTCATCAAGGGCATTCTGCGGCCGACGCGAGCCATAACGGTTTTACCAAAAAAGATTGGTTTAAAATTTCCGGACCGGCGTTCAGCCTGATTAAGCTTAAGCCGGTCTGGTGCCTTTTGGGTTTGGCACACTATTTGCTGGAAGGAATTTTTAGGATTTTTAGGTTAAAAAAAAGGCTGAAATTGCCCGTCTGGCTGGAGCGTCTGCTTTTGGTTGTTGATGAAGTTTTATTGAGCCTGCCGTTGGTTTCCAGGTTAAACTGGCACTGGATCGCTATCTATAAAAAAGAGTGATCTTATCTAACCAGCCTGACTGATTTTTGCCGCTGAGCCGATGTCCGGCTTTTTTTAATTGACGTATTCAAAAATGAAATTTTTTCCATCAATGGCGTACCAATGATCGGCGCTGTCTTTGTGTTGTAGAATAAGATCGCTGGCGTTAAACCAGTAGTCGGTCAAAATAAAATAAACCGTGTTCACTCCGGTAAGATAACGAACCGTGGCCATGACGTCAGCAGTTTTTTCGTTATTGTAAGCCAGATCCTCATAAAGCTGATATAATCTTTCACCGGTGGGTACGGGGTAAAAATAAAAGCCGTTATAATAATATTTAAAGCCCAGCGTTTTAATGGCGGCCGCAGATATTGGCTGCGCGGCCAGGACCACGTACGGCTGACCCTGGTTAAGCTGCTCCAGGAAATTGACGGTTTTAACGTCCGTGGCGGAGGTGGAATAGCCGTGATCCTCGGTAATCTGATCCACCCGGGGATAAGATAAATAAAATGAATTGGTCAGCGCCAGAGCGGTCAGCGCCGTCAACAGGAGGATAAACAGACCTTTTTGTTGTATAACCTTTTGCAGTATCAGGTACAGGCCAAAGACTAAAAATGGCAGTAGCGAATAAGCGCTCAGGCTCAAGATTCTGGCCGGATAAATTTGCTGTTCGGAGGACAGCAGGTTAAAAAAGGAAAGACCAGCCACCAAAAAAACATAGTTAATGAGCAGGATAAAAGACAGGCAAATATAGATAACGAAAATTTTTAAACGGCTGCGCCTGGACAAATACCAAAGGCCGACGATAGTTAAAAGAAAAAATAACGGTACCAGGTTATTGCCGTAATTGTAAATCAGATCATAGACGTTTATATACGGCCGGTAAAACAAAGACAGATCGGCCGAGGTTAAGGCCACGATTAAATTGGCCGGCCAGTGGCTGTTTAGGCCAACCTGAAGCTGGGCGACTGTTTTGGCGTTGATTAAAAAGGCCGCCGGCAAGGCGAGGCAGGCGATGATAAACAGTTCCCAAAAAATCCCCTGGTGAAGCAGGCTGGGGATTTTTAATCTAAAACGATGATAAAGCAAAAGCAGTATGACAAAAAAGAGGCAAGGGATGCCCGCCAAGGGGTGGACCAAAAAAGTGGTCAGCGCCAGAACCAGCAGCGGCCAAAATGAGGCCCGCGGATGAGCCAAAAAATAAAGGCTTAAAAAAATGGTAATCAGAAATAAGGTGTTGGCCAGCGACTGCGGTGTGGTGGAAATAAAGTTAGTAAAAGGCAAAAACAACAGCAGGCCGACGATGACCGCTAAATGGTTGGTTTTAAACTTAAAATTATCCTTAAAGGCGTGATAAACGGTCAGCGGCAGGTAGACCGCGGCCAACAGCGGCACCAACAGCTTATCCAGCCAGACCAGAGAAAGGTTCAGCAGGCGCCCAAAAAAAATGATCAAACTGTACTGCCCGATGTAATAAAATGGCTTTGGCAGCAAAGTGCCGGTCTGCCAGATTAAAGTTTCATTCGTTTGGTGGATAAAGGGATCGTAGTCAAAACCGATTTTATAGACGAGCCAGGCTACGGAAAAGCTGATGAAAAAATGAACCGATACCAGCAGGACCGATGCGCGGCTGCGGCTGAAAAACAAAACAGCCAAAAGGATGAAGCTTGCGAAAAAGTACAGGAGAAAAATTTCCGGCGGCACAACCTCCCAGGGTGAGCGGATGCTGGCGTCTGTCTGCGACGTCGTCAGCAAATAAACGATCGTGGCCAGGAAACCGAAATAGGCGAGGGTTAAAAAGAAAATTTTGGGGTTCACCCGGCCCAGTATTTTATTGGGCCATTCAATCACCAGCGGCTTGTGCAAAACTAAAGGCAGAAGCAAGGCGGGGATTAAAATCAGGGTGACGGTCTGGCTAAAGAGGGTCAGCTGGCCAAAATAAAAGAAAGCGGAACCGATAATGCTGGCCAAAGACAAAAGAAACAGGAAACCGAACAGCAATTTGCAACTCAAGGAGTTTTTAATAAAAAGCCAGTTGCCAAAAACAAAAGCGAAGAACAATAAATATAAAATCCCGGAAAAGTATTTCAGCTCCTCCGGCATTATCAGGTTAAGAGCGGTCAAAATCAAAGAAATAACCAGATACCTGGGCCATTTGATTATTTGCACCATATTAGATATTTTAGCATAAAATCAGGGAAGAAAGAATTATGAAATCAGAATATTGTTTGCCATTTCAACCGAGAGAGCCTAATGGCGAACGAGCGGAGAAATTCCTTAATTAAAAGCAAGAAATTGAATTTTTAATAACTTGTTACAGGTTAGCTGCCCGACTTGTTGTCATAATGGGCGGGCGCGATATACGTTACACGATTTAATGATTTCTTGATTTTTTGCTATACTTTAGTCAAACATTATTTTGGCAAAATGGACAAAACTTCTAAAATGTCGCCTGATTATTATTTATTGACCCTGATACTGGCGGGAGCCGCCTTTTTTTTCCTTTATTCATATTTAGCTTTAACCATCCGCGGCGACTGGCAGGCAGAGCCGAAATTAATTTTTAATTCGCCTGACGAAACCGCCAATTATTTTTTTAGCGACTTAATGGCCAGGGAGTCAAAACTGCAATATTTTGATCCGGCCAATCTGGCCGCCGCGCCTTTAATCTCCCCCAGAAGCATGCGAGTGATTGACGTTCAGACGGTTCCGGCGGGTTTTATCGGCTTGCCATTAATTTACGGCCTGCTTGCTAAAATTCTTAGCAGTGCGGCAATTCCGTTTTTCACTCCGGCTCTGGCCGTCATTGGGGTGATATTTTTTTATTTTGTGGTCAAAGAGCTGTTTGGCCGTCAAACAGGTTTTTTATCCGCCGGCTTATTGCTGATTTTTCCGGGTTTTTGGTATTACGCCATTAAGGGCTTAATGCCTAATGTTGCATTTGTGGTTTTACTGATTATGGCCGGCTGTTTTTTCGCCAGACTGCTTAACCACAAAAAGCTGGTAAATTACCTGTTATTTGGTTTTGTTTTGGGTTTAGCTTTGATGATCAGGACTTCGGAAATTGTCTGGATCGGTTTTGTCATTATTTCCTTGACGGCTTTTCACTATCGCAAAATTAAATTTAACTATTTGGTCCTGTCGGTCTTACTTTTTTTTCTTGTTTTTTCCCCAATTTTTTTCTTTAACCAGCAAATTTACGGTAGCCCCTTGTCGTACGGCTATTCTTTGAATCTGGAATTAGCCGGTAAAAACGTGATTAACCAGGGCCTAACCTTGGCGGAAAAGATCATTTTGCCTTTTGGTTTTCATCCGCGCTTGGCCTGGAAAAATCTTTTTGATTACACTTACGGCATCTTTCCTCTGTGGACGCTATTGTTTCTGGCGAGTTTTGTGACTTTCATCCGCGGATTTTTAAAATACCCCGGCAAATTCAAAGCATTTTACTTGATTTTATTTTTGCTAACCGCCACATACGTGGTGATTTATTACGGCTCATGGCAATTTCATGATAACCCCGATCCCAACGCCGTGACCATCGGCACTTCCTATATTCGTTATTGGCTACCGCTTTATATTTTTGTTTTGCCGCTTTTGGCCCGAGCCCTGATTTTTTGGCTGAAAAATTTGCCCAGAATAAAAACGGTCGTGCTGGTTTATTTTTTTGCCGTTTTATCCCTAACTTCTTATCAGACGGTTTTTTGGGGGCCTGAAGAGGGTGTCTTAAAGGTCAAGGAAAATATTAACGGTTATCAACAAATTGCTAGTCGGGTTTTTTCACTTGTTCCGGAAAAATCGGTGATTATTGCCGGGACTATGGATAAAGTTTTTTTTCCCGCCCGTAGCGTCATTATCGCCTTAAACTACCCCCAGGATTATGTTAAAATTAAGCAGCTTCTTTATCAGGGCTACGCTGTTTATTATTTTTATTTTAGCCGCACGCCGGCGGAACTGGCCGAGTTCAATCAGAGATATTTTCAAAGCTATGGCTTGCGGGTGGAATCAAGCCTGATTGATTTTGAGGAGCAGAGCCTGTATCCGGTCGTGGCCACCGTTGATTCATGAGTATTTTTTTAAATAAATTTTATGTTTTCTGCCGCGCGAGTATCATCATTGCGCCGTTTTTGGTTTTAGGCTGGCTGATTAAAAAAGACCTGGTGACAGACGGCCAGGTTGAGTTTGTTTACGATTTCCGTCAGGACTCGCCGGCGATTACCAATTTATTTCCGGCAAACAGGTTAAGTTCCGTTTATCGTGATACGGCGAACGATTTTTTTTGGCAGGAGGTCAACGCCGAACCGGTTTATTTTGAAACTAGGCTGCCCCAGACTTTTGACCGGGCGACGGTTGAAATAACTTACCAGAACAAAAACCTGCCTTTGGTTCAGGTCGGCCTGCAAACTTTGGGCGAAACGGCCTGGAATTACGATTTTAAGCCTTTGGAGAATCAGCTGGTTGATCAGCTGAGTTGGTCAAAAATTGAAGATCAGCGCGGTTCGCTGTGGCAAAGGCAAAAAAAGTATTTATCCTTTGATCAGTTTATTGACGATCTGGATAATTTAAGCAACTTCGCCGCTTATAATTATCCGGTTAACCGCAAGTTTATTTTAACAGGCTACCAGCCCGGAAATAAAAAAACGGTGTTTAACAAAACCTTGAGAGGCTACCACAGCTTTTACACTTACATTAAAAATGAGGATTTGGATTTTACTTTTTACATCCAGGACATCAACCGCAGCGAAGGTCCAGATTACCTGACCGTAAAAATTTATAGCGATAAAAACCTGAAAGTTTACGAGCAAAAAGTCAATGATGACGGCTTTATCAACAAGTTTGATCCCGCTTCGCCGGAACAGGCAATAAAAGTGCTGGTACCCGGACTGCCGGAAGGAGCTTACCGGGTGGTTCTGGATTGCGAAGATGAAATGTTTTTCCGCCAGATAGAAACCAAACAGCGCTATTTGACTTTCATTGACCGGCTGTATCTGGTGGACAATCCCGAATACGACGACGGCTTTACTGATTTGCTCTACAAACCGACGGCGGTTTACAGCACCATGCCCCGGCTGGGATTTTTTACCGCCCATCCCGCCGGCTTGCAACACGTGGGCGTTAACAAGGAGGTGGTGGAAATAAAAGAAACCCACCGCGATTATTACCTGACCCCTAAAAAGGTTCCCGCCCTAATTTACGTGGAAAAAAACGATCTAAAAATATTCGGCCGAGGGCTGATGGCTTTGGCCGAAGACATGTATTTTAATCCGGAAATATACGATTTAAGGGATTTAACCGAACTGTCTGCCATTGATTATCTGGTGACCGATTACCACACGCCTACAGAGGTGCAAGGCTGGAAAACCGGCCAGGTTAAGTTTGATTTGTCTAACGCCAGCATTTCAAACCGCAAGCTCAGATTTGTGATTTCCGCACCGGAACTGAGCAATCAATCCGCAGCCATCCCTTTAAAGGAGATAAGAATTTGGTTGCAAAAAAAGCCTTTAAGCTGGGGCGAATTTTGGGCTAAAACTATAAATTATTTTAAAAAGAAATTTTTATGACGAAAGCAATCAGACGATTTAAATCCTTTCCGCTGTTTGAGGCTTTACGGGAATTTTTAGGGAAAGTTTTCCGGTTGCTTTTCGGTGTTTCAACTTTGACTTTCATAGCTTATTTTTTTCTGGAACATTTTAAAACGGGCTTAATCTCCAATTATTTCGATTTGAATTTATTACTGGGCTTAAGCTTAGTCAGCGGTTTTATAACTCTGATGGTTGACACAGGCCGCGCCAATTCGCGTCTGTGGGGTCTGAATTTGACGGTTGTGGCGGCCGTGGCTTTAGCCTTGGGATTGCTGAGTTATCAATATTTACAAAATCTGGAAAAAGTGCGATACTTTATTCCGCCATTGGTGATTGCTTCGGTGTTTTTTATAATTTATTTTTATCAGCGATATGACAACGATTGACGGCGTAATAATAAAAAAATTAGGCGTCCATGGCGACGACCGGGGCCTGTTGATGGAATTTTTAAGAAACGACGATCCTGAATTTGAAAAATTCGGCCAGGTATATCTGACGCTGGTTAAAAGGGGAGTGGCCAAGGCCTGGCATCATCATAACTTGCAGGATGATCATTTTGTCTGCGTTGAAGGCAAGGCTTTGGTGGCGCTATGCGATATGCGTCCCGCTTCGCCGACTTACAAAAACTGCCAGGATTTTGTTTTGTCCGCTCCGGAAATCGCCGGGGAACATCTGTTGATTAAAATTCCCAAGGGCGTGGCGCACGGGTTTACGGCGGTTGATTGCCCGCAGGCTAAAATAGTCAACATACCGACCATGACCTATAACTATGCCAAACCGGACGAACAGCGTTATCCCTGGGATAGCACGGAGATTAATTTTCATTGGCCGGAGGAGGTTAAAAGCGGCGGTTAATAAATTTATTAAGCAAATAAATCCAGCACCTTTTCTAGATGGTATTAGGTGGGCTGCTGATAAAATTAAAAAATTTATAATTAATATATGGATTGCATCTTTTGTAAAATAGTGGCGGGCGAGCTGCCGGCCGCCAAAGTCTACGAGGATAAGAGATTTTTGGCTTTTTTGGACATCAACCCCATTAACAAGGGTCACGTTTTAGTCATCCCCAAAGAGCATCACGAAGCTCTAACAAACACGCCGGTTGACATTCTCAAGGATCTTATCGCCATTGTTAAAACCCTGGCTCCGGCCGTGGTTTCCGGCGCCGGCGGCGCCGGTTTTAACCTGGGAGTCAATAACGGTAAGGTCGCCGGCCAGCTGGTTGACCACGTGCATTTTCACATTATTCCCCGGTTAGATAACGATAATCTGCATCCCTGGCCCGGTAAGCAATACGCCGAGGGCGAAAAAGAAAGCTACGCCCAGAGAATTCTTAAATCTTTAGAAAGTTAAAACGCATGAACATTTTTGTTTATGGCTCTATTGTTTACGACCGGATCATGGATTTCCCCGGCCTGTTCAAGGATCATATTCTGCCGGATCAAATTCACAATTTAAGCGTCAGTTTTGTGGTCAACCAATTTAAGGAAACGTTCGGCGGCGCCGGCGCCAACATCGCCTACAATCTGGCGTTGCTGGAGGAAAAGCCAATTTTATGCGGGGCGGTCGGCAAGGACTTTGGCAAGTATGGGGAACATTTCTCGGGCCTGAATTTGTCCGGCGTCAAAGTTTATGCCAACGAGTTTACCGCGTCGGCCTATATTATGACCGATAAAAACGATAACCAGATAACCGGCTTTTTCCCGGGAACGATGCGGCGATCAAGTTACGCGCCGGTTTTTAAAAAGTCAGATTTGCTGATCATCGCTCCCGGCAATCAGGACGAAATGCGGCAATGGGCGGAACGGGCCAGCCAGCTCCAGCTTGCCTTTATTTTTGATCCCGGACAGCAGATAATTCAATTTTCCCGGCAGCAACTTCGGCGCGCTCTCTCCCTGGCGACCGTTTATATCGTCAACGACTATGAACTTTCGCTGACCAAAAAAATAACCGGCTATTCCAATGAACAAATCAGAAGCCAAGCCGGCATTTTAATCACGACTTTCGGCGGCCATGGCTCGCAAATAGAAATCAGCCATAACAAGGAAGACGCAAAATTCAACATTCCCGCCGCCGGCGTCAAAGCCGTCAAAGATCCCACTGGCGCGGGGGATGCTTACCGCGCCGGACTGATCAAAGGACTTAAGGAGCAGTGGCCTGATTTTAGACAAGGGAACTACCTGCGCTTGGACTGGCGACGCATCGGGCGCCTGGCCTCGTTAAGCTCAGCCTACGCCGTTGAATGTTACGGCACCCAGAACCACCGTTACTCTTTGACTCAATTTAAAAAAAGATACAATTTAACTTTTAAAGCCAGCTATGATTAAACACGACGTTAAGAGCCTGTCTTTGGCCAAGGCGGGCAGGAAAAAAATTGAGTGGGCGGAAAGACAGATGGATGTGCTCAGGCAGATCCGGGTTCGGTTTAGCCGGGAAAAGCCCTTAGCCGGCGTAAGAATGGCCGCCTGTCTGCATGTGACGGCTGAGACCGCCAATTTGGTCAGAACTTTAAAGGCCGGCGGGGCTCAGGTGGCCTTATGCGCTTCCAACCCGTTGTCCACCCAGGACGAAGTGGCGGCCAGCTTGGTCAAGGATTTTAATATCGCCGTTTACGCCATTAACAACGTTGACCGGCAGAAATATTACCGGCATATCAACGCCGTTTTAGATTTAAAGCCGAACTTGACTATGGACGATGGCGCGGATCTTGTTTCCGTGATTCACGGCCAAAGGAAAAATTTGGTTAAAAATATTTTCGGCGGCACCGAAGAGACCACCACGGGCGTCATCAGGCTGAAAGCTCTGGCTGACCAGAAAAAACTGCTTTATCCCATTGTGGCGGTGAACGACGCCCAAACCAAGCATTTTTTTGACAACCGCTATGGCACCGGCCAATCGACTTTAGACGGCATCATTCGCGCGACCAACTGGCTTTTGGCCGGTAAGACCGTGGTCACGGCCGGCTACGGCTGGTGCGGCCGCGGCTTCGCTTTAAAAGCCAAAGGCCTGGGCGCCAAGGTTATAGTCACGGAAGTGGATCCGCTCAAGGCTTTGGAAGCGGTTATGGACGGCTTTAACGTTATGCCGATGCTTAAAGCCGCGCCGTTAGGCGACATTTTCTGCACCCTGACCGGCGATACCCATGTTTTGCGTGCCGAGCATTTTGGCCGAATGAAAGACGGCGCGGTGGTCTGCAATTCCGGACACTTTGACGTGGAAATTGACTTAGTCGTCTTAAAAAAAATGTCCGTCAGCGTCAAAACGGTCAGGCCTTTTGTGGAAGCATACCGCCTTAAAAACGGACGCGCTATTCACGTTTTGGCCGGCGGTCGGCTGATTAATCTGGCCGCGGCCGAAGGACATCCGGCTTCGGTCATGGACATGAGTTTTGCCAATCAGTCATTAGCCGCTGAATTCGTGGTCAAAAACCGCGGTCAGCTGGAAAATAAGGTTTATGACGTCACCCTGGAAAACGATCATTACATCGCCAAAGCCAAATTAAAATCTCTGGGCGTTAAGATTGACCGGCTAACGCCTGAACAGGTTAAGTATCTTTCCAGCTGGGAAATCGGGACGTAGAATTATCAAATCGTATGTAGTGCGTATCACGCACCAACCAATCTGAACTTGGCTGAGCTGTCTGGGGGGGTTAATAAAGTCTAACTTTTTCTTATGTCTAAAATACTAGTTACTGGTGGTGCGGGGTTCATTGGGTCTAATTTTATCAGGTATATTTTAAAAAAGTACCCCGAAGACACCGTCATCAATCTGGATAAGCTGACTTACGCCGGCAATCTTAATAATCTTAAAGATATTGAAGGTAACGCCAATTATAAATTCATTAAGGGCGACATTGCCGAAGAAAGAACCGTTAAAAAGGTTTTTCGCTTCAATCGGCCTGACGTTGTCGTCAATTACGCCGCCGAAACCCATGTGGACCGCTCAATTATTGATCCGGCCGCTTTCGTTAAAACCGATATTATCGGGACATACAATTTATTAGAAGCGATCAAAGAATTTGGGACAGCCAAATACGTTCAGATATCCACCGATGAGGTTTACGGTAGCTTAAAATCGGGCAAATTCACCGAAGAATCTCCCTTTGAGCCTAACAGCCCTTACAGCGCTTCCAAAGCCGGCGGCGATCTTTTGTGCCGCTCTTACAGCAAAACTTATGGTTTACCGGTAATCATCACCCACGCCGTCAATTGCTACGGGCCTTACCAGTACCCGGAAAAACTTATACCGTTATTTATCACCAACCTGTCGGAGTCAAAAAAAGTGCCGGTGTACGGCAACGGCGCCAATGTCAGGGAATGGCTTTATGTTTTGGATCATTGTAGCGCCATTGATTTTTTACTGCATAAAGGCGAAAGCGGCCAGTCATATAACATCGGTAGCGGCGTGGAAAAACAAAATTCCATCACCATTGATCTTCAACCTAACCCCATGATTTGCGCTACGCTCTGGAGATGAGCAAAATCCAAAAAATCGGCTGGCAGCCCGAATATAAATTTGAGGAGGCAATCAGGGAAACAATCAGATGGTACAGGAACAACGAGTGGTGGTGGAAGCCGCTTAAATCAGGCGAGTATCTGGCTTATTATAAAAAGCAATATAATCAGTAATTAGACCATGAAAATACTAATCACAGGCGCCGGCGGGATGCTCGGATACGATCTGGTCAACGCTTTTGTTAACGAAGATATTATAGTGGCCGATTTGCCGGAATGGGATATTACCGAGAGTGATAGCTTAAACAACAAAATTCAAACCTGTCGGCCTGATCTGATTATCAATGCTGCCGCTTATACCGACGTTGAAGGCGCCGAGGCCAACCGCGATCTCGCCTTTAAAGTCAATGCCGAGGGCGTGAAAAATCTGGCTGGTATCGCCAGTCAGCTTCAGGTGCCGTTAGTTCACATCAGCACGGAATATGTTTTTGACGGGAAAAACGAGAAAGGCTACAATGAAGATGACTTAACCGGCGCCCAAAACGTTTACGGCCAAAGCAAGGAGCAAGGCGAAAAACATCTTTTAGCCCTCTGCCGTCAATATTATTTAGTTAGGACTTCCTGGCTTTTCGGGCGGGCGCCGCAAAAAGGCAAGCCCAGGGGGAAAAATTTTATCGATCAAATTATAGAACTGGGGCTTAAGCAACAAGAGGTCAGGGTGGTCAACGATCAAATCGGCCGGCCGACTTATGCCAAAGATTTCGCCCTGGCGCTCAGGGATTTAGTCAAAGCCAAGCCGCCTTACGGCATTTATCACCTGGTCAACGAAGGTTCTGGCAGCTGGTATGATTTAGCCGCCGAGGCCTTTAAAGCCAGGGATCTGCCAACCCGGCTGATAGCAGTGCCGTCATCCCAATTCCCGAGCCGCGCTATCAGGCCGCAGTTTTCTCTTCTAAACAACAATAAGTTTAACAAACTCAGAGACTGGCGCCAGGCGGTCAAGGAATACTTAACTTAAAATGGCAAAATGAGGTAATTGATATGCGAGGTATAATTTTATCAGGCGGAGCCGGGACCAGGCTTAGGCCTTGTACCAAAATCACCAGCAAGCAGCTCCTGCCGGTTTACAACCGGCCCATGATTTATTATCCCTTAAACACCCTGATCAAGGCTGGCATCAAGGAAATTTTAATCATTGTCGCACCAGAAAGAGCTGGGGATTATCTTAATCTGCTGGGTTCAGGCAGGCAATTTGGGGTCAAGTTTACCTATGAAATTCAGGACCAGCCCAAAGGCCTGCCGCAGGCTTTTACCATCGGCGAGAATTTTATTGATGATCAGCCGGTAGCCATGATCCTGGGCGATAACATTTTTGAGGACGATTTTACGGCGGAGATTAAAAAATTCACCGGCGGCGCCAAAATATTCGCCAAAAAGGTAACTGATCCGGAACGCTCCGGCGTCGTTAAGTTCAACAAACAGATGCAGGTTGAAAAAATCGTGGAAAAGCCTAAAAAATGGATTTCGGATTACGCCATTACCGGTCTTTATCTCTACGACAGCCGGGTGGTTCAACTGGCCAGGAATTTAAAGCCCTCAGCCAGAGGCGAGCTGGAAATTGTGGATTTGCATAACTGGTATTTTAAGCGGCACGAGCTGGAAGTTGCCCTGGTTAAAGGCAGATGGATTGACGCCGGGACTTTTGACAGCCTGCTGGAAGCGCAGCAATTCGCCAAAGATAAGCTGCAAAAAAAATTGGTCATTTAATAAAAAAAGTCCCCAAGAGGGGGATTTTTTGTTTGTCCTTAAAAGTTTGCGATTATTGGATTACGACCGTAAATAAACCGCTCTGGCTTTCAGCTTCCGTCAGCAGAAATAATTTATCGCCCTTTTTGTTGACGAAAATGTTGTCTTGAGTTTGTGCCGTTAAATCCAGTAAGTCATGAACATTCCTGGTATCGCGGCTATCCAGTTCGTAAATTTTAAGCTTATTGTCTATCTGGCCGAAAATGTAAGTGAAAGCAGAATGCCAAAAGGCGTTTTGCACCGGGTTAGAAGCTCGTTCAATGAAAATTGCCTGATTGCTTTCCGGATAATCAACCCAGAGTTCAAAATCGTTCCAGTAGACAAACTGCTTATCGTACCAGCGCAGGGCGTAAATATTTTTTATGACTTTTTTGTAAGGCTGGTTGTTTTCCGGGTCAATGATATAAGCGAGATTTTCGTTGTGATCCAAAATGGCAATGTAATTTTGAGCGGAAGGCAAAAATTCGTAATGGGTGGAAGCGGGCATGACCAGCATGTCCTCTGATTTATTTAATTCCTTTAAAGTATATTTGCCATCAGCGTTTGCAATGTAGAGAATTTTAGTTTTCCAGGGCAGGTAGCTTAAAATTTTATCCTCAGTCAGAATTTTTATTTTTTTTTGGATGAGGTCAATCTCATACAGTTTACCTTGGCTAAGGGCGTAGAAAATGTTGTCATTATAAAAATCACATTGTACCTCGCTGAAATAGTTATTGGTTAGGCTGTAGAGTGAGTCAGTTTTACCTGATTCAACGTTAACAATCAGGTAATCCTTACCGCTCGCCACGATTAGTTTATGACTGCCGTTGCACCAGGTATCCAGAGCTAACGGCGTTTTACTGGTGAACAGTTCTTTTTGGCTGTTGCCGATTAAATTAAAGTGAATAAGCTTAGCCTGCCCGGCGTCATTTTGTAGCAGGGCTAATTTGCTCTCATCAGGCGAAACTTTAAATTTTGAAAAATTACCCGCTAAAACTAAAGTTGGTTTTAAGTTATTTTTAAAAAGAGTAATATCTTCAACAAAAGTTGTAGACTGTGGGAAAATAGGCAAATTTTTCTGCCAGGTAAAATAACCATCTTTTTCCACTTTGACGCTATAATTATTGGCCAGCAAGCGGTTGATCTGGCTGGGCGTCTGCCGTTTTTGTAATTTGCCGTTTAAATAAATCCCCGCATTTTTCGGGTAAGACTTAATATAAAAGACGCCGGTTTTTTCAATCCGGCCCTTGTCAAAATTATAGCGCAGGCCCCAGGCATAAAACATCATCAAGGGCGCAACTACCAAAAAGATGGCTATAAAAATTAGATAAAGAACGCGGCGGAAGCGTAAAGTCATAGACCTTGTTATTTTACTAAAAACGTTATACAATAATTACTGATTCTTAACCTTGGAATTAGCCTAAAGATCAGCCGGTTCGGCTAAAAACTCGTCAGCGTATCTCCATACTACTATGTCTCAATTTATTATTCAAGGCGGACGCAAACTGAGCGGCGCTATTACCACTAATAGTTCCAAGAACGCCGCCGTGGCTTTGCTGACAGCCTCTATTTTAAATAAAGGGGTGAGCGAGCTTTTGAATTTTCCACGCATTCAGGAAACCAACAGGATCATTGAGGTTCTAAGCAGTCTCGGCTTTAAATTCAGCTGGCCAAGTGCGCATCACCTTAAAATAATGCCGCCAGCCAGGATTCGCCTGGATAAAATTAACCGCCAGGCCGCCGCCAAAACCAGGATCATACTTTTATTTATCGGCGCCTTGATTCATGACTTTGCCAGGTTTAATCTACCCCAGGCGGGCGGTTGCACCTTAGGCAAAAGATCGGTCAACCCGCACTTTTTCGCGCTGGAAGAATTTGGCATCAAATCAAAAATCAATCGCTGTTCATATTCCATTTCACGCGGCCAGCTCAAAGCGGTAAAAAATCTGGTTCTTTACGAATCAGGGGATACGGTGACGGAGAACGCCCTATTGGTGGCCGCTAAAATACCCGCCGTCACCACGATTAAATTCGCCTCCGCCAATTATCAGGTTCAGGATCTTTGTTATTTCCTTAAGGGTCTGGGCGTTAAGATCAGCGGCATCGGTACAACTACCCTAACGGTCACGGGAAAAAAACTGATCAAAAAAAATCTAAAGTACTATCTGACCGAAGACCCAATAGAATCCATGTTTTTTATCGCCATTGCCGCTACCACCAATTCTTCAATTGTCATTAAACGCTGTCCAATTGATTTTTTGGAACTGGAATTGTTAAAACTACAAAAAATGGGTTTTAAGTTCAACATTATCAGGCAATATAAGGCCAAAAACGGCCACAGCCGGCTGGTTGACTTGGAAACCTACCCCTCAACCTTGACCGCTCTGGAGGATAAAATTTACGGCCGTCCTTACCCGGGTTTGAATATTGATAATTTGCCGTTTTTTGTGCCCATCGCCACTCAGGCCAGAGGGCGGACGTTTATTCACGACTGGGCTTTTGAAAACCGGGCGATTTATTCCACCGAATTTAACAAACTCGGCGCGGCGGTTACCTTAAATGATCAGCATCGTTTTTACATTGACGGTCCGACGCCTTTAAAACCGGCCGACATTACTGCCCCACCGGCCTTGCGTCCTGGAGCTGTTTTAATCGTCGGCATGCTGGCGGCGCGCGGAACCTCGGTTTTACGGAATATCTATTCAATCGAAAGGGGTTACGAGGATTTAAGTAGCCGTCTAAAAAAAATTGGCGCCCACATAGAAAAATCGGAATAATTTTGACCTGCCCGCTGTTTTTTGCTAAAATATTATAGTGCACCACTTTCAAAAGATCAGTCGGGTGATAAAAAAGTGGTGCCTCATTATTTAATCTACCATATGAACGAGATTGATAATCTCAATCCAGTTCCAAAACATTTGCCTTTGAGCCACCATAAAATTGTTTTTATCTGCCTGGTGGCTATTTTACTAACCGTCAGTTTTTTTATCGGCTTGGTCACCGGTTTGAACAAACAAATTGACCTGGCCGGCACGGTGCCGGACCTTGTCAGCGCCGGTCAGATTTTAAATACCGATATCATGCCGGAATATCTGGCCAAGGACATCAACTTCAAGCAATTTTGGAAAGTCTGGGATATTATTAAGGCTAAATACATTGATCGGGAATTGGTCACCGATGCCCAGCTATTTTACGGGGCCTTGCAGGGTCTGGTGGCTTCCTTGGATGATCCTTACTCCGTCTTTTTAAATCCTACGACCGCCGAAGACTTTGCCGAAGAGCTTTCAGGCAAGTTTGAGGGAATCGGCGCGGAAATTGGCATTAAAAATGATTACTTAACCATCATTGCGCCATTGCCTGAGTCGCCGGCGGAAAAAGCCGGTTTAAAGTCTCAGGATAGAATTCTGACAATTGATCAGCGCGATACTACAGCCATTTCCTTAGACGAGGCGGTGAGGCTGATTAAGGGTCCCAAAGGTTCAAGCGTGACTTTAACCGTGGCCAGGGGAGAAGATCCGGAAATTCTGGATATCGTCATTACCCGAGATACGATTGATATTAAGAGCGTCCGCTTGGAAATGAAGGAGGCCGACATCGCTTATATCAAATTAACGCATTTTAACGGTGACACCAGCGGTGAGTTTAAAGAGAAGGTTAACGAACTGCTGACCAAGTCTCCCCGCGGAGTCATCATAGACATGAGAAATAACGCCGGCGGTTATCTGGAAGTGGCTATTGACATTGCTGGTTATTGGGTGAAAAACGGGGAAGTCGTGGTTAAGGAAAGCTACGGCAACGCCGAGAACGACAAGAATTACATTGCCCACGGCAACGAAGAACTGAAAAACCACCCGACCGTGGTTTTGATTAACGGCGGCTCGGCCTCCGCTTCCGAGATTGTGGCCGGCGCTTTGCAGGACCTTGGTTTGGCCCAAATCGTCGGCGAGGCCAGTTTTGGCAAAGGCTCAGTTCAGGAACTTGAGGAATTATCCGACGGTTCCAGCGTAAAAATTACCGTGGCCAGATGGCTGACGCCTTTCGGACGCTCAATCCAGGAAAAAGGCATTTTGCCCGACCTGGAAGTGGAATTGACCGAGGATGATTATAATAACAGTCAGGATCCGCAACTGGATAAAGCCATTGAGATTTTAAAACTGGAACCATAATGAATATACAAGTTATTTTACTTTCAGACGTCAAGGGTTTGGGTTATAAAGGTGAAGTTAAATCGGTCGCCAAGGGCTACGCCCATAATTTTTTGTTTGCACAAAAGTTAGCCGCCAGACTTAATTCCCCTCAAGCAGACGAACTAAAATCAAAGCTCATAAGCCAGTCCCAGAAACAACAAACAGCCAAAAAGCAGTCGCTTAAGGCCGCCGACCGCCTGGCTGGCCTCGCCTTGGAGTTTATTGTTAAAGCTTCAGCGGCCGGGACTTTATTTTCGGGCATCGGCAAAAAAGAAATCGTCAACCGGCTTAAGGGCAAAACCAAAGCGGCGATTGCTGAAAAAAACATCCTGCTGGAAAATGACCTGAAAAAATTGGGCGAATACACGGCGCAACTTAAACTTGACCAGCAAGTGGTGGATATTAAAATAATCATTAAACAAGATGGTCAATAAATCAACAAAGTACATTTTTGTTTCCGGTGGCGTCTTATCCGGCCTGGGCAAAGGCGTGGTGGCATCTTCACTCGGGTTTTTGCTGCAAAACAGGGGTTATAACGTCGGTGCCATCAAATGCGAAAATTACATCAATATCGACTCGGGCACGATCAACCCCATTGAACACGGTGATCCTTTTTTATGCGAAGACGGACTGGAAGCGGACATGGATCTGGGCACTTACGAAAGATTTTTGAACCAGGAAATGGGTCATAAAAATTTTACGACTATGGGCCAAATTTATAAGACCGTTATAGATCGCGAACGGTCTTTTGGCTATAAGGGCGAAGATGTTGAGGCCATTCCGCACGTTTCCGATGAAATCATTTCCAGAATCAAATCGGCCGGGGAAGGCCGGGATATCATTATTATTGAACTCGGGGGCACGGCCGGCGAATATCAAAACATGCTTTATTATGAGGCTTGCCGGATTATGAAAGCGAAAATGCCCGGCCAGGTTTTAAATATTCACGTCAGCTACGTGCCCTTGCCCAGACATATCGGCGAGCCGAAAACCATGCCTACCCAGCTTTCCATCAAGACCGTTATGAGCATGGGCATTATGCCGGAATTTTTGGTTTTAAGGTCGGAAGCCGTTCTGGATAAGCGCCGTCGCTATTTATTGGGCTTAAAAACCAGCGTTTCCGGCGATAACGTGATCATGGCGCCTGATTTGGATACCATTTATGAATTACCGCTCATTTTTGCCAAGCAAAACCTTGATCGCAATGTTTTAAAATATTTCGGCCTGAATTTACGCCAGCCTGCCTTGGGCGCGTGGAAAAAAATGATCCGCAATATCCAGTCAAAAAAGAAGAAGCAAATTCAGATTGTCATCGCTGGCAAATACATCGCCACCGGCGATTATGAATTGTTGGATTCGTACGCTTCTTTAATTGAGGCAATTAAGCACGCCTGCTGGCACCTGAACATTGAGCTTAAGCTGAAGTTTGTCAATACCGAGGATCTGGAACAGCAGGGCGTAAAATTATTAGGCAAGCCCGACGGCCTGATCGTGCCAATCGGCTGGGGCAGCCGGGGAGCAGAAGGTAAAATCATAGCAATTAAGTTTGCCAGGGAAAAAAAGATACCGTATCTCGGACTGTGTTACGGTATGCAGTTGGCCTGCGTTGAATTTGCTCGCAACGTCGTCGGCTTAACCGGGGCCAACAGCGTGGAAATCAATCCCGACACGCCTTATCCGATCATTCATGATATCCCGATGAACGAAAAATATCAGCTAATTAAGGGCCAGGGCACCTCCATGAGGCTGGGGGCTTATGATTGCTATTTAAAAAATGATTCGTTGGCCGCTGCTATTTACAATAAACACCGGCAAGCGGAAATTTTAACACCCAGCCAGATAAAAAGCCAGAACGTCAAGGCTAAAGGCAATGTTAAAATCTCGGAGCGCCACCGCCATCGTTATGAATTCAACAATGCTTTTAGGGAGCAACTGGAAAAGGCGGGACTGGTAATTTCCGGAACCTCCAAGGACGATTTTTTCGTGGAGATGGTTGAGTTGCCAAAATCCATTCATCCATTCTTTTTGGCCACCCAGGGGCACCCTGAATACAAATCAAATCCGCTAAAGCCTCATCCGGTGTTTATTGAATTTATCAAGGCCGGTTTAAAATAAATTCAGCCCTGATAATTTTTGTTGACTTTTTTTGAATTCGGTTGTAGAATTTTTTTTATTCTGAAGATTTTGTCAGACGGGAAGAAAAGAAAAGTATTTTGGATAAATATCGTTCGGGGATCGCCTCGTAATGATTAGAAAAAAAGCGATTTATGCAGTATTATGTTTATATTCTTATAAGTCATGTTAAGCTCCGCTGGTCTTATGTCGGCAGTACTTCCACCACAAGTATGGTAAAGTGCAATCAACCAAAGCTTTTAGGCCTTTGGAGTTAGCTTATTTTGAAAAGTGCGATAGCAGGATTAAAGCATATGAAAGAGAGCTTTACCTAAAAACCGGCTTGGGCCGGGAAGAAAAGAAAAGTATTTTAGATAAATATCGTTCGGGGATCGGGGTTCGAATCCCTGTCCCCGAGCCAAATTTTATGTTGCGGGTTTATTGCCTCGTCGTAGCCTCGAAAATATTTTGAACTATTTTTAAAAGCATTGAGTTAAAATTTAATGTTTTTAAATTTTTGGAACAGTTTATTCCACAACTGTTTCCGTCTCTGCGGTGAATTGTCTGAAAGGATTGTTAATAATCGGAGCGTTAGCTGGCGCAGGCGGCTGGGCTTGCAGTAACTCCAATAATTGGTCGGCTTTTTCCGTTTCCACTTCATCCAGGGCAACTTGCTTTATGTAAAGACGGATTTTTTCACCCACGCCCTTGGTTTTATTATAGTAATTGATTGAGTTAACGTAAAAATAAGCAATAACCAAGATCAGTAAGATTATAACCGTAGGGTAAAGCAGTTTTTGGGGATTTATTTTCATTTTTTTCATAACTTTAATCGTTGGCCTTTAACCAATAAGTGTAACCGAGCAATTTAACCTCCAGCCGGGCATCGCCGCTTTGTTTTACGTCAATATTCTGAATGGTCAGATTATAGGGCATTTGGTGCAAGGCTTTTAAGTATTGCAAAAAATTATCAAAGGTGCCGCTAATGACAAAATTAAAAGGGACCTGAATAATGTGGCCGCTTAGGGCTGTATTATTGACGCCTAAATCCAATTTTTGGTTCAAAGAAAATTTATCGGCCAGCTCTTCCAGTTTGGTTACGAGCGAAAGTTCATCCCCGGTTTCAATGAACAGCGATTCGTATTCGGGCAGCTTGTCGTAATAGCTTTGATAGGCCTGGGAAAATTTTTCCACGCCTGCCCCGGCGGTGTACTTAGATTCCAGCGCTTCCGCCTCCGCGGTCAGGGTCAGGTTAATATTTTTTAAACTATTATAATTGGGGCTGACTAAAAGTAACACCACCAAAACTAAAATAATGAGCAAAACAGCGTATTTAATCAGGTTGACTATTGGTAATTTAAAAGTCATTTGAGCGATCCTTTAATAGTAAAAGTAATATCTTCTTTTTTTAAAATGTCGGTCAAGGGGAAATCAAGATTGGAAAAATAATCCGAAGCCTCCAAATTGCCGCGAAATTTTAGATAGCTGTCCCTGGTTTTTGCAAAACCGTGCAAATTAAACTGCTGGGATGTGCTTTGGCCGTTAAATTCCAGGATGGCCACGTCTTCGGGGGTCAGGCCAGATAACACTTTAAGCAACTCCGTCCAGTTATAATTATCGGACTGAATCGCATAAAGCAGGTTAATTTTTTCATTAAGGTCCGACACCTTGTCCGTTAAAAAACGGTTATCGGCGGCCGACTTTTCGCGGTCATAATTTACCTCGTCGTTCAAGACGCTGATAAAATTGTTAAAGGGTATTAGGATGATGGAAATTAAAATGGCGATCACGACCGTTAAACCTAAGATATTCTCTATGTCAATATAAAGCTTATGCTTTTTAAGGTAAGTTTGCTGTTCGGGTGAGATGAGATTTAATTTGATCATGTCAGCTGAGATAAATATGGCGTAAGGCCAAACCGATGGCCGTGGTAAATGACTGGATTTTACTTTCCGGCAGGCGGATTTTGCCGGCGGAAATATTCACCAAGGGATCGGCGTAGGCAACTTCCATGTTAACGGACTCTTTTAAAAATAGGTCTAAGCCGGGGACTAAAGAGCCGCCGCCGGTTAAATAAAGTCGCTTGATCGGTTCCGGCACATCATAGTGCTCCTGGTAAAAATAATTAGCTTCGCGTATTTTTTGCGCCAATTTGTCTGCCTCCGGCCTGAGGATTTTATAACAGCTGCCTCCGGCCAAATTTTTATTTAAGCCGATTTTGATTTTGGCGTCTTCAGCCTCGCTCAGCGTGATTTTAAGCTTGTTCTTTAAAACTTTAGTCAGATCATTGCTGGAAAAAGTCAACGAGAGCGAAAAGGGGATGGCGTTATTTTCATAAATAATCAAGCCGGTCCGGGAGGCACCCATATCCAGAATCATCACTGGCTCTTTAATTTTTTGCTGAACGGGAAAAAGACTGCGGACGATGGCCGCTCCTTCAATCTCCAGGGCGGCCGGCATCAAGTTCGCTTTTATCAAAACTTGCTGGTAATTGTCCACGATTTCTTTGGGGCAGGCGCCGATTAAAACTTTTGACCGGTCACGGCTGACGTATTGCCAGTCCAAATAAACTTCATCAAGGGGATAGGGGATGTGTTTTTTTGCTTCCTGGACGATTTCCTCCAGAAGATCCTTGCCTTCTGGATAAGCCAAATTGATCAGCTTGATAAAAGTTTTTTGTTCCGCCAGGCAGGCGATTACCTGTTTTAATTTTATTTTCTGTCCATGCGCCTGGTTGAATAACTGTAAAATGAGTTTGACCGCCACATTCACCTGTTCTATTTTACCGTCTTTTAGCAGGCCTTCCGGAACTTCCAACTCGCCATAACTGATTAAAGTGATTTTTTTGCGGCTTTTGCGCAACTGAACCAAACGGAATATTCTTTCGCTGATATCAAGGCCAAGGCTTTTATTTTGAAAAAAATTAAGGTCCATTTTTATATTATAACATAAGGTCCGGCTAATTTCATGCTTAAAGTTAGTATTCCTCTTCCCAGTGCTCAATATTAATAATCGGCGAGGCTAATGGATTACCTAAAGTCGCGTCGATTTTTGGTTTATCGTAAGTAAAATTTAAATCGTCCCATAGATTAAGCAGGGAAAAATTACGGCAAATAATACCGCCGTTAATAACGAGATCAATGTTTAAAGCATCTATGGTAACGGTGTTGTAAGCGTAAATCAGGCCGGAGACCCCGATATGATCGGCGTAGCTACCAAAATTAAGGTTTTTTTTGGTCAAAATGCCTGAGGGGTTGGAACCGGCCGCGCTGACGCTGAGAAACGGCCCGCTTTTCCAAAAGGGCCAGAATTCAGTGCCAATGCTGATGTTGCCGTCGGCCACCAGCACGCCGCTAACATTTAAGACCTGCCCGCGGGGAATGACGATATTGCCGGTAACGTAAGTAATGCCGCTTAAAGTCAGATTGGGCTGGCCGACCATTAAGTTGCTGAATTGATTGGCCGTGTAAACATTGTCCGCCCGGCTTAAAAAGGATGCTGGATCAGCGGAATCAAAGTCGATTTGCGGCATTTCCACCTGATCGGCAGGCGGTGGAAAATTAGCGGCATGATAATCGCTGGCGTTGATGCTGGAGTTCCAGGAAGTGGTAATATTGTTGACGGCGTAGGCGTCTAAACCAATGTTAACCTCGCTAAAAAAAGTCGCTTCAATGTTATTATTGGCGAAAATCCCGCCATTGGTAAATTCCAAGCTGGCGCCGCTAAAGCCTATGTTATGGTCGGCAAACAGCAAAATGTCGTCTAAGGGCTCGGGATTTAAGGCCTGAAAAATTTTGGTTTTAACAACCCGCTGCGCCTGCGACTCGCCTGAGTCGTTGAGGCCGGTGGTGGTGATTTCCGCTTCCCCCAAACCCGTGTTGGCGACGGTTACGTCATAAGAAACGCCGTTGTCAAAAATGTCTTCGCGGGTGATGGTCGCTCTCCAGCCGGGATCGGTTTGGAAACTGTTATTCCAGCCGGGATCGTTTTTTATTTTCCAAATCGCTTCCTGAATGCCGGCCTCGGTGGAGTAATAGGTTTGCGTGGAGAAATTCTGGCTGATGGAAATCTTGGAATCCGTGGTGACAAAATCCAAAAAATAAAAAGCCAGCAACAATAATACGCCCAAAACCACGGTCACGGAAACTAGAATAAAGCCTTGCGGCGTTTTGTTCATCATAAGTTTAACTGCGGGTATTACGGCCCCAGACACCGGTGTAAAAATGCTCCGTCAGATCAAATTTATTCAGCCAGATTTCCAGATAAATAACTGGATCTCCGTAAAATTTCAGGTCGGAGATATATTCGGCGATAATTTTATTTTCTAAAGTAGTCTGAATAGGCGGCTGGCCAAATTCGTCTTCTTCATTCCAGACCACGTAAGTGCCCGGCTCTTCGGCAAAGGCGTAAACCAGGCGTTGGCGGTATAACGAGCCATCAATCAGGTAATATCTCAAATATTGGATGTCCTCAAGGCCATGGCCGTCCTGAAACTGAATTTCACTGGCGGGCGGAAAGCCTATTTCAGATTTAGTAGGGGGGAGCGCCGTGGCAATCTCCGGAGTTTGCCTGAGTTCCCTGGTCAGACGGTCCAAAACTACCCGGGCGTTTTGCACCAGTTCCAAGCGGGTGTCGCCGATTTTGAATGATTTTTGCGAAACCAGATAAATATCATAGGTCATTAAAAAAATCAGCATAGTGACGGAAATGACAATCACCAGTTCAATGACGCTGAACCCAGCGGACGGTTTGGTAATTTTAACTTTTTTGTGCCAGATAACAGTCATCGTCTAAAGCTTAAAAATCGTTAATTAACGTAACCAGGCTGGTAGTGGACCGCTGGCTACTAAAGGGGCTCAGCCAGCTGACGTAAACTTGAACTTTTTTTAAGCCTAAATCCTGCCCGACCGTTTCTAGATCAGCGTTGACGTAATTGATGACCGTCAGTCGGGTAAAACCGCTAAAATCCTCATCAATAGCGCTGAGGCTGTCTTCGGTCACGCTACCGGGGTTTAAATTTCCGTAGCTCTCGCTGATAAGCTCCTCCATCCTGGCCTGGGCCAAATTGGTGGCCCGCGTGGTATTTTTTGCCTGTTGGCCGGCTTTTAAGCCTAAAGGAAAGAGCTGGACTATGGCTAAAACCGCCACCGTCAGGATGGCTAAAGCGATCAGTGTTTCAATCAAAGTAAAACCAGCCTCACTCAGGTTGGCCAAGGTTAATTTAGGCTGACGGTGAAGATGGTGTTTTAAAAACCTGCCTTTAAGGTGCTTCATAGGTTTGCCAGGTAATATATCCCGATGGCTTAATGTTAATGACAGTCTGATTTTGGGTTGACTGATGAGTCAGATAAAGCTGTCCGGCGAAATCCACCGAACCGCCGGCGTTGTACACTATTTCGTCATCAAGCAAACCGATTTGACTGGCAAAAAAAACATCTTCAGCCAGCTGTAAATCTTTGACGGTCACCTCAGGATCGCTTTGTTTAACCAGGTGGTAATCCGCGCCTAAAATGTCAAAGCTCAGGGCGTGCTTGACTTGTCCGGTAATGGCCAGCTGTTGGGCCAATTTTAAATTAACCACAAATTCCTTGGTGGCATTTTGGAGCTGCAAATTTTTGGTGTACTCGCTTAAAGAGGGGAAAGTGGCCGCTGAAACAATAACCATGATCCCTAAAACAATAAGCAGTTGCGCCACGGAAAAACCTTTCATAAAAAGCGTGTAACATGTAACCTGCCCGTCACGACAACGAGCCGGGCGGGTAACTCTTCATTCTTAAACTGATATCAAAACTTTTGAGTCAAAGAATACATTGGCATAATGATGGCGATGGCCATGATGGCGACGCCGGCGCCCAAGATCAACATCAATACCGGCTCAATAATGGAGGGCAGGGTTTTCATAATCTGATCAATCTCGTCTTCGTAAAAACTCGCCAGTTCGGCCAGAATGCTGTCAACCTGGCCTGTCTCTTCGCCCGTCATAATCATCTGGATGATAACCGGCGGAAATAAGCGCGGATATTCGCTCAAAGCGTTGGCGATGGTACCGCCTTCCTTAAGTTTTTTGGCCGATTCAACTAACGCCTGGCGGTAATGGCGGTTGTTCAAGGTTTTTGAAGCGACCTCAAATGTTTTGATGATCGGAATGTCCGTTTTAATCAAGGAACTCAAGGTTCTGGCAAACTTAGCGATGTTGATTTTACAAACAATCGGCCCGCAAATGGGCAATCTTAAAATCAGTCCGTGGAAAATGTACTTGCCTTTTTTTGAACGGATAAAAGCGATAAATGAGATGATAACCGCCAAAGCCAAAGCGGCGCTCAACAGGCCGTGGCTGATGATAAAATCGGAAGTATTGATCAGCAGTTTGGTGGCCACGGGCAAATCGGCGCTAACCTGATCAAACAGGCTGGTAATTTTGGGGATGACAAAAATTAACATGCCAATGCCGATTAAAACCATGGCAATTAAAACAATCACCGGATAGGTCATGGCCGATTTAATGCGGCTCTTCAGCTCATTGCCTTTTTTTATCTGCAGATAAATCTGACCCAAAACCTCATCAAGTTTTCCGGAGATACTGCCAGCTTCCACCATATTAATGAATAATTCGCCAAAGGTGCTCTTAAACTTGCCTAAACTGTCCTGAAAGGCCACGCCTTTTTCCGTATCCTGGTATAAAGAAGTGATGATGCTCTTGAATTTTTTGTTGCTCATCTGCAGAGCCAGAGTCTTCAACGAGCGGTCCAAAGGCAGGCCGCTTTTGGTCATAACCTGTAAATTTTGGACAAAAAACTGTTTCTCTTTGGAAGAAATTGTGTTAAGTCCTTGGGTCAGTTGAAGCAAACGGCTGAATTTACCCTTATTTTTGGCAATCAGGTTTTCCTCTGATTGTTGAATCCGCTTTAGATCTAAAGCCATAAAAAAAGCTAATAATTATTCCTGGGTCACTCTTAGCACTTCCTCAATGCTGGTCAGGCCTTTTAGAGCTTTCATAAAACCGTCCTGAGTTAAAGTCAGCATTTTATCGCTGATGGCCTGTCGGTGGATTTCTTCAGCCGTGCCTTTGCGGGCGATCAGTTCGGCGATCTTGGGCGTCATGTCCAAAACTTCGTAAATGCCGGTACGGCCCTTATAACCGGACTGGCCGCATTGCTTACAGCCTTTACCCTTGTAAAATAAAATTGACTCAAACGTGCTTTTTTGTTTGGAAATCATGCCTTCTTTGACCAAAAATTCCTTGATGCCGTCCAGATCAAAATGAAGCTTGAGCTGATCAACGACTTTTTTGTCAAGGTTATAGCTGATCATGCAGTGCTTGCAGATTTTCCTGACCAGGCGCTGGGCCACGATGGCAATGACCGTCGTGGCCACCAAGAAAGGCTGGACGTTCATATTTAAAAGGCGCTGGGGTGTGCTGGCGGCATCGTTGGTGTGGACCGTGGACAAAACCAAGTGCCCGGTCATGGCGGCGTTAATGGCAATCTCGGCCGTTTCCTGATCCCTGATTTCGCCGACCATGATGATATTAGGATCCTGCCGCAAGAGCGCCCTCAAACCGGCCGCGAAAGTGAAGTCTATTTTGGGATTGACCTGGCTTTGATTTATACGCGGCATGCGGTATTCAATGGGATCTTCCACCGTGGAAATGTTAACTTCTGGCTTGTTCAAAACGTTCATAATAGTATATAAGGTGGTGGTTTTGCCCGAGCCGGTTGGGCCGGTCACTAAAATCATGCCGTGGGGTTTTTCAATGCTTGTTTTTAAAATTTCAAATGGCCTGGTCTGCAGACCCAAATCCGTCAGATCCAGTTTTTTTTGCGCTTCGTTTAACAGCCTTAACACGACTTTTTCGCCGTCAAAAACGGGAATGATGGAAACTCTAAAAGCCACCTTGTACTGCGGGCTGGAAATTTTAAAACGGCCGTCCTGGGGCAGGCGGTGCTCGTCAAGCTTCAAGTTGGACAAAACCTTGATCCTGGCGACTAAGCCTGATTGGACACTTTTCGGCAGAGTCATAACGTCCCGTAAAATGCCGTCCAAACGGTATCGGATGACCAAGTTTTTTTCGGTCGGCTCAATATGAATATCCGAAGCGTCTTCAAAAATGGCGTATTCCAGCAGCGTATCCACGATCCTTACCACCGGCAGATCCTGCGCCAGTTCTTTTAAATCCTTGTCCTGATTATTCACGTCTTCTTCGCTTTTGCTGATATTTTGAAACTCCGCTTCCAGGCTTTGGTGATACTGCTTTAAAGCCTCCTTGATTGAATTCGGGGTGGTTAAGTGGATGACTAGGTCCGTTTCCAGCTTTTTCTTTAAAAATTCTATTGTCTGCAAATCTGTCGGATCGGTGGTAGCGATGCTGATACCTCTCTCATCGCGGTTAAAAGCGATAATTTCGTGCGTTTGGGCGATCGGCTCGGGAATCAAAAATAAAATATCCTTGCGGATAGTCTCATTTTTGAGATTAATCAATTCCAGATTGTAAAATTTGGCAATTTGGGCGTAAAGTGCGCTTGGGTCAACTAAATTATTTTCCAGCACGTGAGCAAACAGGGAAGATTGATTTTTTTTAGCGTCTTTTTGGGCGGCCTTTAAGGTTTCCTCATCAATCAGGCTGTTAGACGTTAAAAGTGTAACCAGTTTTTTATCTTCTATCATAAGTCAAAATTTTTTCGGTTTTAAAATTGTTGACATTCAACTTGTTTAATTATAACATATATACCACAATTCAAATAGACTTTAACTGGTTAAAGCTGGTATAATGCCTTTTAGGATGATCAATTCATTTGAACAAAACCTCAGGGATTTTTTGAGCAAGCCGATTTTGTATCTGCCGTTTTTTTTAGCCTGCTTTTTAAATCTGCTACTCTGGCTGTTTCTGCTTGTCCGTATTCAGCCTTCGGCCGCCTGGATTCCGCTTCATTACAATGTTAATTTCGGCATTGATTTCCTCGGTCCGTGGCTGTACATTTTTCTTTTCCCTTCGGCCGGCTTCGCCGTGATCGTTCTTAATCTGATCCTCGCACTTTCCTTTCAGATTAAGGAGGTCTTACTGACCAGACTGCTGGTTTGGTCGGCCGTTATTGTCCAGTTGTTCATCATTTTGAGCCTGTTTTTTTTGGCGCTTAATAGTTTTTAAACAAGCATGATCGCGAATTTTGCCATTATTAAAATTTTTCTTTTGACCACTGCGGCATTTGTTTTGGCCATTGCCTTAACTCCCTGGCTGACCCACTATCTGTATAAATACAAAGCCGGCAAGCAGATCAGGAGTTCGGAAATGGCGCCGATTTACTTTCAGCTTCACCAAAAAAAAGCCGGCACGCCCACCATGGGCGGCATCATCATCTGGTTGACGGTTTTGCTGATCGCCGTCATTTTGTTTTATTTGGACCAGCTGACGTCTTTGACTATTTTTCATAATCTTAATTTTTTGACCCGCTCGCAGACTCTTCTGCCCTTGGGCGCTTTGGTCGCCTCGGCCATTATCGGCTTGGTTGATGATTGGCTGGGGTTAAAGAAAGCCGGCCGCCGGGGCCAAGGCTTAGGCGTCCGACACAAACTTTTAATTTATACCGCCATCGCCGCCGTTGGCTCCTGGTGGTTTTATTTTAAGCTGGATTGGGATCTGTTGCACATTCCGTTTTTGGGTAATTTTGAAATCGGCTGGTGGTACATTCCCATCTTTATTTTTATAATTGTGGCCACTTCTTTTTCGGTTAATGAAACAGACGGCCTGGATGGCCTGGCCGGCGGCGTCTTACTGACTTCTTTTGGCAGTCTGGCCGCTATCGCCTTTATTTTAGGCAAATACGATTTGGCCACTTTTTGCGGGGTGATCATCGGCGCTTTGCTGGCCTTTTTGTGGTTTAACATCAATCCGGCCAGGTTTATCATGGGCGATACCGGTTCCATGTCTTTAGGCGTAACTTTGGGCATCGTGGCCATGCTGACCAACACCGCTTTACTGTTGCCGTTGATCAGCATCGTGCTGGTGATTGAATCACTATCAGTCATCGTTCAATTAATTTCCAAAAAACTCCGCCATGGCAAAAAAGTCTTTCTCTCGGCGCCCATTCACCATCATCTGGAAGCCAAAGGCTGGCCGGAACCGAAAATTGTCATGCGGTTCTGGGTGATTTCCGGCGTTTCTGCCACCATCGGGCTGATTATCTTTTTACTGGATAAAGTTTGACCTTTTTAAACCAGAAAATTTTATGAACCTAAAGGATTTTAAACATCAAACTATCCACCTGATCGGCTTATCCGGCGCTGAGGGTAGCAGTTTGGCGCTTTTTTTTATCAGGCAGGGGGTTAAAAACCTGATTGGCCATGACTTTTGCCGTCCGGGCGATTTTAGCAAAAATTATTTCAAATACCATCAATTCCAGAGCCGCGAAAAATCCCAGCAGCAAATTAAGCAAATTAAAGCGGCGTTCAAGATCAATTTTAAAAAATCGTATCTTCAAGGCCTGGGGCGGAACGATCTGATTTTCGCGCCTTCCTCGTGGTTTCGTTATGCGGAAAATAAAAAACTGGCGAAGCATCAATTTTTTAATTGGTATAACCTGGTCGGGGAGATATTTCGGGGAAAAATTATCGGGGTAACCGGCACCGCCGGCAAGGGCACCACCACGCATCTCATTACGCTGATGCTTAAAGCCGCCGGCAAAAAAGTCTATCTGGCCGGCGATGCCTGGCAGATGATTGACCTTGGCAAAATTTCCAGCATGCCTAAAAATTCCTGGCTCGTGCTGGAGCTTTCAAACCGCACCCTGACCTTTGCCTCAAAGACCCGTTTCAGTCCGCAGCTGGCCGTCATCACTAACATCAGTAAACACCATATTGACGATCACCATAACTCCTTTGGCGAGTATATAAAAACCAAAAAAGAAATCGCCCGCTATCAGACCAAGGTAGATTATTTTCTGTATAATTCCGCCGACGCGGAAGCCGGCAAGTTAAAACGTTACGGCCGGGCCAAACACCTGGCTTTTTCCCAAACGACAGCGAAAAAGTTATGGTTGAACAACCGTTTTCTGATCGGCCAGCATCTTAGGGCTGACGCCGCGGCCGCCATTAAAGTCGCCAAAATTTTAAAAATACGAGATGTTCAGATAAAAAAAGCTTTGGCGACCTTCCGTCCGCGTTCAGGCCGGATGGAACCGGTAGGCGCCTTAAACGGCATTTTTTTTGTAAATGACGGTGCTTCCACCCGGCCATCAGCCAGTGCGGCCGCCATTGGCGCCTTTTCCAAAAATAAAGTGCATTTGCTGCTGGAAGGCTCCCGCAAAAAGCCGCACCGATCTTATTATCTTGACCTGCTAAAAATCATCAGGGATTGCCGGGTAAAAAACGTTTTCATCAGCGGGTCAATCACCGGTTTTCTCCTGCCTTTGCTTAAAAAAACCGGTGTGCCGGCCTTTGCCTCAAACGGCTTGGCGGAATCCGTCTGTCGGGCCTATCGGTCGGCCAAAAGCGGGGAGATTATTCTGCTTTCCCCGGCTAATGAAAGCTTTGGCCAGTTTAGTGATTATCGCGAACGCGTCGCCTTGTTTAACGCCACCGTTAAAAAATTAAAATGAAACATGACAGCTGGAAGCAAAAAATCCAAAAACTGCTGTATTATCCCTTTGTCCATCTTAGGTATCAGCACCGTCCAGATTTTATTTTTATCATCGCGCTAGGCATCATCTGTTTTTTGGGCCTGCTGATGCTGTCTTCGGCCAGTTCGGTCCAGGCTTTCCAAAAATTCGGGGACAGCTATTATTTTTTAAAACATCAGCTGGTCAGAGGCTTTATTCTCGGCTTGATTTTCTTTTTTATTTTTTCACGGATTGATTATCACCAATGGAAAAAGTGGGCCTTTTGGATGTTGCTTGGTACCATGGTCTTGCTCATCCTGGTTTTTATTCCCGGCATTGGCGAAGACTACGGTAAGGCTCATAGCTGGATTGTTTTAGGCACTATAAGTTTCCAGCCGACGGAAATCGTTAAACTAACATTTTTGGTCTATCTAGTCACCTGGCTCTCTAAAAAAACCGAGCAGGAAATAGGGGATTTTGAATACAGCTTTTTGCCCTTTCTGTTTATGATGGGCGTGATTGTTTTCTTAATTTTAGCCCAGCCGGATCTTGGCACGCTCATAGTTATCATCGCCATTGCTTTCTTGGTTTATTTTGCGGCCGGCGCGCCCTGGAATCATATTTTAGGTCTGATCGCCGGCGGGTTGATTATTCTTTTTATTGCCGTGCAGGTAGCGCCTTACCGCTTGGAGCGCTTGACCGCCTTTTTTAACCCGGGTATTGATCCTCAAGGTACCAGCTATCACATTACCCAAGCCAAGATCGCCATCGGTTCCGGCGGCATTTTGGGCCTGGGTATCGGCAAGTCCAGGCAAAAATTCAATTACTTGCCCGAAGTTGCCGGTGATTCTATTTTTGCCGTCATTGCCGAAGAAATGGGTTTTATCTTCGCAGTTTTATTACTGGCGCTTTTTGTGACTCTGCTGATACGCGGCCTTAAAATCGCCAAAAACGCACCCGACAGTTTTGGCCGGCTGCTGGGGGTGGGCATTATCAGCTGGTTTTCTTTTCAGGCTTTTATTAATATTGCCGCCATGGTCAATATTGTGCCTTTAACGGGGATTCCTTTGCCCTTTATCAGCTACGGCGGCACCGCCATGACTGTTTCTTTGCTGACTGCCGGCATTTTGGTAAATATTTCCAAACAAACCAAGCTTTAATTTTCAGAAATACTGAAAAAATCGGCCGAAGCCTTAATAAATCCGGCTTGATTTTTGCCCTCTTTTGGGCTACGCTTTAAAATATGAAATTAATTCTAACCGGCGGCGGCACCTTAGGCTCTGTCAGCCCTTTAATCGGCGTCTGGCAGGAACTTAAGCGCCAGACTGAGGTGGAAACGCTGTTTGTCGGCGGCAAAAAAGGGCCTGAGGCCGGCTTAATCAAAAGTTACGGCTTTAGTTTTAAAACGATTAGCGCCGGCAAATTACGGCGCTATTTTAGCTTGAAAAATTTTTCTGATATCTGCCTGTTTGTTTTAGGTTTTTTTCAGTCGGTTAAAATTCTTAAAGAGTTCAGGCCGGAGATAATTATTTCCGCCGGCAGTTACGTGGCCGTGCCTTTAATCTGGGCCAGTTGTTTTTTTAAAACGAAAGTTGTAATTTACCAGCCGGACTTAAAAGTCGGCCTAGCCAACCGCCTGAGTAAAAAGCTGGCCGCCTGGATCTTTGTTTCTTTCCCGGAAACGGCCAAGCATTTTCCCCCAAAAAAAACCGCCGTTGTCGGAACCGTCTTAAGGCAGGAAATCGGCCAGCCGTTTGTTCAGCCCGCAAATAAGCGCCCGTTGCTTTTATTTTTAGGCGGCGGCACGGGTTCCGCCACCATCAACCGCCTGGCCGCCCAAGCTTTGCCCGGTCTTAAGGATTATGATATCTTTCATCTTACCGGCCAGAACAAAAACCAGCCGGCCGGGGGCATAAACTACGGCTCGGCGGAATTTTTAGCGTCCGGGTATGAGCAAAAACTTTTACAAGCCGACCTGGTTATCAGCCGCGCCGGCTTTTCAACCTTAATGGAGCTGTCGTTTCTGGCCAAGCCGGCCGTTTTGATTCCATTGCCCAATTCGCCTCAGGAACAAAACGCCGAATATTTTTGCCGTCGGCAGGCTGCAGTTTGCCTGGAACAAAAAAGCCTGACCGTTGCCAAGCTTATTGAAACGATCGGCTCGGCACTTGAACAAAGCCGGTCTTTGAGCAAAAACATCCATAAAATTTTTTCGCATGACGGCGCGCATTTAATCAGTCAAAAAATATTAACACTCAATAATCATGAATCTAAATAATCTCAAAAAAATTCACCTAATCGGCTGTGGCGGTAGCGGCGTTTCGGCCGTGGCCAGAATGATGCTTAAACTGGGCAGGCAAGTCAGCGGTTCCGATCTTTTTCGCTCAGACATCACCGATAGCCTCCAAGCCCTAGGCGCCGATATTGTGATCGGCCACGACGTCAATAAACTGTCGCCCAAGACAGACTTGGTTATTTATTCCGCCGCCGTGCCGCCAGACGATCAGGAACTGAGCCAGGCCAAAAAACTTGACCTGGAAATATTAAGCTACGCTGAATTTTTAGGACTGTTGTCCACCGGTAAAAAAACCATCGCGGTTTGCGGCACTAACGGCAAAACCACCACTTCGGCCATGTGCGGAAAAATTTTAGCCGAGCTTGGACTAGATCCCACGGTCATCATCGGCTCGGAGCTTAAAAATTTTCAGGGCAATTACCGCGCCGGACAATCTAAATATTTTGTTTTAGAAGCCGACGAATACAAGGCCAATATGCTTAAAATCAAGCCCTGGTCCATCCTCTTGACCAGCATTGAAGAAGATCATCTTGATTTTTACCAAAACTTAAGCGACATTATCAGGCATTTTCAGCTATTTGTTGACCAGCTACCCGCGGACGGCTGGATGTTTTACAATGCCGATGACCGCAATATCATCAAGTTAAAACTGCCGGCCAGGGCGTTAAGTTGTAGCCTGCGCCGTCCGGCTGATTATTGGCTGAAATGCTTCCAAAAAAATCCCGGCTGTTACCGCTTTACAGCCATGCATCTTTCGGAAAACCTGGGGCAGTTTACCGTAACCATTCCGGGCGAGTATAACGTTTTAAACGCCCTGCTGGTTATCGCTTTATGCCATAAACTAAAACTTGATTTGAACAAGGCGAGGCGGGCGGTGGAAAATTTCGGGGGACTGAGACGGCGTTTTGAGGTGCTAGGGCCGATGAAACAGGCGCAAGACGTTTTAGTCGCCTCCGATTACACCCATCATCCCTCGGCCATCGCTAAAACCTTGCAAGCCGCCAAGGATTTTTATCCGAACCGCCGTTTATTCCTTGTTTATCAGCCTCATCAGCACGACCGCACCAAAAAATTGTTTGAACAGTTTTTAACTTGTTTTGTCAAAGCGGACCTTACCATTCTTCAGGAAATTTATGACGTACCCGGCCGCCAATACGCCGAAGACAAAACCGTCTCGTCAAAAAATCTGGTTGAGGCGATCAATCAGCCAAACATGATTTATTCGCCGGATGCTGTTGCGAGCAAAAAATTAATTTTAAATCACCTAAAGCCCCAAGACCTGCTTCTAATTATGGGCGCGGGGGATATTGACCGGCTGGCGCGTGAGCTGGTTTAAATAAAATTGGGCCTAAGCTACCTAAAAATTTTTACATGGATCGTGCCTACAAACAACTGAAAAAAATCAGCGGACTGAGCGTTAGCCAAAACGAACCGCTGAAAGACCACACCACTTTTCAAATCGGCGGGCCGGCGTCCCTTTATCTTGAAGTGCGTGAGCCTCAGGCCTTACCCGAGGTGCTTAAAATTTTAAGGACGGAAAAAATCAATTACCTCATACTCGGGGGCGGTAGCAACCTCTTAGTCAGCGATCAGGGTTTTAAAGGCGCGGTCATAAAAAAATTTCCCCGGCCCTTAAGCATCAGTGGAACCGCCGTGACCGTTGATGCCAGCTACAGCCTGGCCGGCTTGATTATGGCAACGTTGGACAGTCGCCTGACCGGCCTGGAGTTCGCCGCCGGCGTACCGGGCACGGTCGGCGGAGCCATCAAGGGCAATGCCGGCACTTACGGTGAGGCCATGGATAAAGTGGTCAAAACAGTCAGTTACATCAACAGCGATTTGCAGCCGGCCATTTTGGAAAATTCCGGCTGTTGCTTTGCCTACCGCCACAGCATTTTTAAAGAGCACGACAACTGGCTGATCACGGACAGCGTGATCAAGCTGGAACAGGGAAATATAGAGGCCAGCCGGCGCCTGATTGAAGAACGAATCGGCTACCGTATGCGCACCCAGCCTTATGGCAAACCTTCGGCCGGCTGCACCTTTAAAAATATTATTTATACCGAAAGCCTGGCCGCCAAATTAAAAAACCTGGGCTGGGAACTGCCGGAAAAATTCAAAAAGTATAAAAAAATACCAGCCGCCTGGCTGATAGAAAACTTAGATCTTAAGGGCCGGGCCATCGGCCAGGCCAAAATCGCCGACGAACACGCCAATTACATCATTAATCTGGGCGGGGCCACCGCCGATCAGGTGGTTCAGCTGATTAGCCTGATTAAAATGAAAGTCCGCGATGAACTGGGTATCCAGTTGGAAGAGGAAATCCGCTACCTCGGCTTTGAACCTTCTTAAAATTCAGTCTTGGCCTCGTCAAATATCCTCAAATAAAGGGGAAGTTGAACCGCCGGTGACTAAAAGCTCTACCACTTCGGCCACGTTTTTAGAAACATCCACCACTTTAAAACCCGGCAAATCCAGATATTTTTGCTCAATCAGATTTGAATTGGTGGTGATAAACTCTGTTAATGTGCCTTGGGTGAGCATATCTGCCAGCGCGGTATAAGCGTTGCTGGTCGGATCAAAATGAGCGGCAAAAGCGTAGATTTTTTCAGCGCCGCGATTTTTTAAGGCTTCGGCCGATTTTTTTAAAGTCGCCAGACTTAAGGCCATATCGTCAAACAGACCTATTTTTTTGCCGATCACTTCGCCTTCCAGCCGATGACGGCTGATTTGGCTGTCGGTTGAATTATGATTGTGATCCTTAAAAGCGACAATGATCGGCAGGCGCTTGTTAAAAAAACTCTCCACTTTAAACGCCCTCCTGGTTGAGCTGTAATCGGTGGCGGCAATCTGATCAATGCCTATTTTTTTGGCTTCTTCAATCAAGAGGCGTAAAAAATAAAAACGGCGGCGGCGCCTGGGATAAAAAAGTTCCAAATGGCTGGATTGGTGCGGATCAAAAATATTGACTGATTTAGGGCGCATCTGGGCGATGCGGCGGCTGATCCAGGCGGCTGTAGATACCTGGCCGGCGGAATGGGCGACATCGTCTTTGCCGCAAAGCCAGGTGACAATAATGTGAATTTCCGAAGCTGAGCCGCAGGCGTCAAACATCAGTTCCAATTCTTCAACCGGCGAACCGATTTGCCGGTATTGCAGGCTGGTGATGATGACCACTTTTTTGTGGGCAAAATTTACATCCTCGGGCCGCTTGCAATGGGGGTAGCCGTTGCCCCAGTTATCCGTTTCCAAAATCACCGGTTCCACGCCCAGATGGGCGGCGACTTTTTTTACCAGCGGCTGGTTGTAACTGCCGGTAACCACGGCAAAATCGCCGGGATTGAGCGCATGCTCATTGATCATATAGATTATTTTTTAATGACTTGCCTATACTCTAGCAAAATTTGTGAAAAAATTCAAAGCCAAAAATTCAAAGCAAAAATTCAAAGCCAAAAATTCAAAGCCAATTCAAAGCCATTGCCAAACACCGCAAACTCTGGTATTATGGACAGGCAAAAACCGCAAAAATATGAATCTTTTGAACAAAATTTTCGGCGACGGCAACGAAAAATATTTAAAAAGCCTGCAGCCGCCAATTGAAAAAATTAACACTCTGGAAAAATCATACGCTGATTTATCTCAGGCGGATTTAAAAGCCAAGGCTAAAGACTTAAAGCGTGTTGTCGCCGGTGGAAAAGCCTTGGACGATATTTTACCCGAAGCTTTCGCCCTGGTCAGGGAAGCGGCCAAGCGTACCCTTAACCAAAAGCATTACGATGTCCAGCTGATTGGCGGCTTGGTTTTGCATCAGGGCGGCATTGCGGAGATGAAAACCGGGGAAGGCAAAACGTTGGTGGCCACCCTGCCGGCGTTTCTTAACGCCCTCGCCGGCAAAGGCGTTCATGTTATTACCGTTAACGATTATCTGTCACGGCGCGACATGGTCTGGATGGGTCAAATTTACAACTATTTAGGCCTGTCCGTCAGCTGTCTGCAACACGACAGCGCTTTTTTGTATGACGAAACATTCGCCGCCGATCAAAAAAGCGAAGAAGAGCGCGATCGCGGCGTGGTGGTGCCGGAAAAATTTTTAAAGCCGGCTAGCCGTAAGGAGGCTTATTTGGCCGATATTACTTACGGCACCAACAACGAATTCGGTTTTGATTACTTAAGGGACAATATGGTCCAGCAGGCCTCCGGCATGGTCCAACGCGGGCTTAATTACGCCATTATTGACGAAGTTGATTCCATTTTAATAGACGAAGCCCGCACCCCTCTGATTATTTCGGCGCCGGCCGAAGAGTCAACGGATAAGTACTATCAGTTTGCCAAGCTGGTCAGGATTTTAAATGAAACCGCAGATTACAATATTGACGAAAAGTTGCGGGCCTGTAGCTTAACCGAAGAGGGAATTACCAAAATAGAAAAATCTTTGGGCGTGGAAAACATTTACGAATCCCACGGCTTAAGCATTGTCCATCATCTGGAAGAAGCCCTGAAAGCGGAAACTATTTTTAAGCGCGACCGCGATTACGTGGTCAAGGACGGCGAGGTCATTATCGTGGACGAATTCACCGGCCGCTTAATGTTCGGCCGGCGCTATTCCGGCGGCCTGCATCAGGCAATTGAAGCCAAAGAAGGGGTTAAAATCCAGCGCGAAAGCGTGACCATGGCCACGATTACTTTTCAAAACTATTTTAGAATGTACCCCAAGCTGGCAGGCATGACCGGCACGGCCGCCACTGAAGCGGAAGAGTTCGCTAAAATTTACAATCTGGACGTCACGGTCATCCCCACCAACAAGCCGATGATCAGAAAGGATTCAAACGATCGCATTTATAAAAACGAGGCGGGCAAATTTACCGCCGCGGTCAAGGAAATTAAAGAGCGGAACCAAAAAGGCCAGCCGGTTTTAATCGGCACCATTTCCATAGAAAAAAACGAGCTGCTTTCTCAATTTCTGAGCCGCGAGGGCATCAGGCATGAACTGTTGAACGCCAAAAACCATGCCCGTGAAGCGGAAATTTTGGCCCAAGCCGGGCGCCCGGGCGCCGTTACTCTGGCCACCAACATGGCCGGGCGCGGCGTGGACATAATTTTAGGCGGCAATCCGGTTAATCAGGCCGAGCAACAAAAAGTGATCGCGGCCGGAGGTTTGCACGTTATCGGCACCGAACGCCACGAATCCAGAAGAATAGATAACCAGTTAAGGGGGCGTTCCGGCCGGCAGGGGGATCCCGGCTCCAGCCAATTTTTTGTCTGCTTAGACGATGATCTCATGAGAATTTTTGGCTCCGACCGAATGAAAAGCCTGATGAACACCCTCAAAGTTCCGGAAGACCTGCCCATTGAAAACCGGCTGATTTCCAAATCCATTGAGTCAGCGCAAAAGCGAGTGGAAGGCAACAACTTTGACATCAGAAAACACCTGGTGGAATATGATGACGTTTTAAACAAGCAAAGAACCGCCATTTACAGGAAACGGCGACTGATTCTTGATCTGGCGGAGGGTCAACATAAACTAAACGCCAACCAGCAACCAGCTGTGCCAAAAAATGTTCTGGAGGCAGACGCTAAAACAGAACAGAACGAGCCGGCCAAATACCGCGACACCCGCGAAATTGTCTTAGATTATGTCAACCGCGAAATTGAACAGATTGTTGACGTTCACTTAGCCGAAAACAGCGAAAGTCCTGAAAAAATTTTTGAAAGCCTGGAGACGATTTGCCCATTCAATCAGCCGGAAAAAGATTTAATCGGCAAAAGCCTGGCTAAAAATCCGGCGGCGGTTGTCAATCAAATACAGGATTTAGCCAAAGAAAAATATGTACAAATGGAAGAGTCCATTAGCCATCTGCCCCAGCTGGTGAAGCAAAAAGAACCATTAAGGCAACTGGAAAAATATCTTTTACTCAGAACAATAGATTCCTTATGGATTGAGCATCTGGAAGCGATTGAGCATTTAAGAACTGGCATCGGCTTAAGGGGCTATGGCCAGCGCGAGCCTTTGATTGAATATAAAAAAGAATCGTTTCTTTTGTTTCAGCAGCTCTTAAGCCTGATTCAGGAACAGGTGGCACGCTCCATTTTTAAGATGGGTTTGGCGGCCACCGTGCCGCTGGCTAACCAGCCGCGGGGAATTCAACAGATAAAATCCAGCCTCAGCCAATTTAACCGTCCGGCCGAAAAAAATCAGGCAGACAACTCGGCTCAAGGGGTCAGCGGCAAAATTAAAGATGTCAGCGGCCATAAAATCGGGCGCAACGATCCCTGCCCGTGCGGCGCGACCAAGGCGGACGGAAGCCCGGTTAAATACAAGCATTGCCACGGCCAGTAATTTTTTATCGTCTTTTAGACTTATGGACAATAATCGCTTAAAACTTGGCCGATACCGGCATTACAAAGGCCAAGACTACAAAGTCATCGGCCTGGCCAGGCACAGCGAAACTCTGGAACAATTGGTGATTTACCAGGCGCTGTACGCCGATCAAGGCTTATGGGTCAGGCCGCTTAAAATGTTCAAGGAAAAAGTGGAAGTTGACGGTAAAAAAATTCCCCGCTTCAACTACCTGGGCAACTAAATCGGACATTATGAAATACAATAAACTGGTCAGGGATAACATCCCTGAAATCATCAAAAAAAAAGGCGGCCGGCCGCTGACTCATTGTGCCGGCGACCGGGAATATTGGATCATGCTTAAAGAAAAACTGGCCGAGGAAGTCAAAGAATTTGTTAACCATCCGGTGATGGAGGAACTGGCCGATATTCAGGAGGTGTTGGAAGCGATCAGCCATTATAAAAAATTTGATCTTAAAAAACTGTCCAAGATCAAAAAGGCCAAAGCAAAATCCAACGGGCGGTTTACCAAAAAAATAATTCTGGATGAGTCATAACGGTAAATACCATTTTAAACAGCTAACTTAAAACCATGGCAACTCTTGAAGAATTACAGCTTGAAATTGAAAAAGTTAAAAGTCGCAACCGGCATGTGGAAGCTGACAAAGCCTGGGAAACGTGCTGGACCAGAAAAATTGTCATCTCGTTTTTCACCTATATCGTCATCGTGGTATTTTTTTATTTCGCCCGTCTGCCTCAGCCTTTTATCAATGCCGTTGTTCCGGCTGTAGCCTTTATTTTGTCCACGCTGACAATCCCGCTTTTTAGAAAATGGTGGCTCAAAAAAAGATAAATGTAAATTCGCACTTCTTAAAGCCTCGTCCAGTTCAATGTCTGAGCGTGCCTCGTTTGATTTCCAAAAATAGAAAATGCCGCCAGTCGCGCATTACGTTTTGCGGCTTATTTTTTAGACCAACGTCGGATTTTTTTGACTTCCTGATAAATCAAAAATCAGTTATAATTGGCTTAAGATATCTGTCCGAATAAAGCCTGATTAAGCATCAATTATGGAAAATTTACGACCTAAAATTGGCGTTGGCGTTATCGTCATCAAAAACAGTCAGGTATTAATGGGGCAAAGAAAAAACTCTCACGGGGCGGGTAGCTGGTCTTTTCCCGGCGGACATCTGGAATACCGGGAAACTCTGGCAGGCTGCGCCAGCCGCGAAGTTAAGGAAGAAACTGGTTTGGAGATCGCTAACGTTCGCCTGGCCACCGTCACCAATGATATTTTTGAAGCCGAACAAAAACATTACGTCACCCTTTATCTTTTGGCTGATTATACCGGCGGCGCGCCCACGGTCAGAGAGCCGGAAAAATGCACCGGCTGGCAATGGTTTGATTGGCACGCCTTACCCAAGCCGCTGTTTTTGCCGGTGCAAAATTTGCTTAAAACTGGCTTCAAACCCTTTTAAATCATAACTGTTTCTACCAACATAAAGCCTGACCGCCCGCCACGACAACAAGACGGGTAGTTAACGCGTTACAAATAATCGTTAAATGATGCGCCTACCTTTGTCATTTTAACCGCGGACGGACTTTAGCGAGGCGGAGCGCACCTACCTCTGCGCCAAGCCGTTGTTTTGCTCCGGCAAAGGCAGGAAAAAATCCTTCATATCCTTTCTTTTAATTAAGGAGTTTATCCGCCCGTTCGCCATTAGGCTCACTCGGCGAAATGACAAACAATTACTTAGCCCATTTAACCTATAACTTAACGCTTAACTTTTCTTTTTTCTTAATTCATCATGTAACGCTTGACTTGTAATGAAGCTAAAATTGCTTTTAACCCTGCTTACTTTTTTAATCCCGCTACAACTGCTGGCCCGGACGGAAAATCCGGAAATCAGGGTTTTTGATTTTGAGGGCACCCTTTTAAAAACGATCAGCCTTAAAAATTACGGCTGGACCCAAACCGGAGACATTAAAGTAGCTGACCTTGGAACAGACGGCGTGCCGGAAATAATTTTGAGCGCTCCGGCCGGCGCCAAACCCTATATAAAAATTTACCGCTTGGACGGTAGCCCGATTAATGAATTGCTGATTTATCCCGAGGCTTACTTGGGCGGGATCAACTTGGAAATCGCCGATCTTGACCAGGACGGCTATAAAGAAATCATTACCGGCGCCACTTTTGGCGGCGGGCCGCATGTCATAATCCTTGACAGTCAGGGGCAAGTTATTAAGTCTTTTTTTGCTTTTGACCTGCTGGATAAGGGGGGAGTTAATGTCAGCGCCGGCAATCTTTACGGCGATGACAATCTGGAAATCGTAGTCAGCTCCAACGCCCATAACTACGTTAGGGTTTTTGATTCCGGCGGTAAAATCCTAAACGGCTTTGAGCTTAAAAACAGTTTTACCAATGGGCAAAAAATTGCGACTTTTGACCTGGGCTTAGACGGCCTGGCCGAAATCATCACATACTCTAACGCCAGCGACCGGCCATACCTTAATCTTTACAACAACTACGGCGAGAGGCTTAACTCATTTTTGGTCTTTAACGAAAATTTTAGCGGCGGTTTTAACTTTGACTATCAGGGCTACCAGCTGTTTTTAGGCGCCGGCTTTGGCGGCGGGCCCCATCTTAAAATCGTTGACGGCTACACCAACACCATCAGCCAGTTTTTTACCGCCGAGCAAAACTTTTTAGGCGGCGTAATGTTCGCGGTTTATAATGATAAAATTTATACCCTGGCTGAACGTTTTGCCACGGCCGTTATGCCGGAGAGCCAATATATTTTAATTGATCTTTCCGAACAAAAATTAAAATACTTCCGCGACGGATTTGCCATTTTTGACGAATCAATTTCTTCCGGCACGGATTTTTACCCCACACCCGTTGGCCAATATCAAATTCTCAGCAAATCGCCCCTGGCCTATTCTTACACCTACGGCCTGTACATGCCCTTTTGGATGAACTTTTATGCCAATTACGGAATTCATGAACTGCCTTACTGGCCTTCCGGCTACCGCGAGGGCGAAAGCCATTTAGGCACTAAAGTCTCTCATGGCTGCGTCCGCTTGGGCCTTGGCGCCGCGGAAAAATTATATAACCTGGCGACCATCGGCACTAAAGTTTATATTGAGGAATAGCCGGACTGCTAAATGGCCGATGCCTGATTTTGCTCTTGAACTTTTTTTTTGTTGTGTTAATATATTCATAAGTTATGCCCAGAAAAACCAAAATTGTCACCAGATCCAGGGTTTGGCTCACTTTTGTGGGCATTTTAGTTTTGGCGATTTTTGCCGGCCTGATTGATTATCCCAAACTGCCGGCGGATTTTCCCGGGCAGTCCTGGTTCAGTAAATTCACTCCCAAACTGGGCTTGGATTTGCAGGGCGGTGCCCATTTGGTTTATCAAGCTGATGTTTCGGACATTCCTTCCGCTGACGCCGCTTCAGCCTTGGAAGGCGTCAGAGACGTTATTGAACAGCGGGTAAATGCTTTTGGGGTTTCCGAGCCGCTGGTGCAAACCGGCAGTAATAACCGCCTCATCATTGAACTGGCCGGCGTGACCGACGTTAATCAGGCCATCCAGCAAATCGGCGAAACGCCGCTCCTGGAATTCAAAGAAATGTCAGAACCGCCGGCGCCAACGCCCTTAACGGCCGCAGAAAAAGAAGCCGCGGTTAAACACAACGAGGAAACCTTAAACACGGCCGACTCCATCATTCAGCAGCTAAACCAGGGAAGTGATTTTGGCGAACTGGCCCGCCAGTATTCCGAAGATCCCGGGTCAAAAGACAACGGCGGCGATTTAGACTTTGCCAAACGCAATACTTTTGTGCCGGAATTTGAAGAAGTTTTGTTTGATCAGCTTAAAATAAGCGAGATCACCCAGGCGCCTTTAAAAACTGAATTCGGTTACCATATTATCAAAAAACTGGACGAGCGCGGACAAGGAGAGGATTACGAAGTCAAAGGAGCGCATATTCTTTTAACCATTACTAACGAAGTCTATCAGTCGCAGGACAATCTAACCCTGGATTGGAATAATACCCAGCTATCCGGAAAAAATTTAAAACGGTCCGCGGTGGAGTTTGATCCCAATTCCGGCCAGCCGGTTATTTCCCTGCAATTTGACGATCAAGGCCGGGAGCTTTTCGCGGCCATCACCAAGCGCAATTTGCAAAAGCCGGTCGCCATATTTTTAGACGGCCAGCCGATCAGTATACCCACCGTGCAGGAAGAAATCACCCAGGGTAGCGCCGTGATTTCCGGCAACTTTAATCTGGTAGAGGCCAAACTTCTGGCCCAGCGTTTGAACGCCGGCGCCCTGCCCGTGCCAATTGAGCTTATTAGCCAGCAGACAGTCGGTCCGGCTCTGGGCAAAATTTCTCTGCAAAAAAGTCTGATTGCCGGCTTTTTAGGCTTAATCATCGTCTCTTTATTCATGATTATCTTTTACCGCCTGCCCGGTCTGATGGCGGTCGTAGCCCTGTTTATTTACGGCTTGGTCGCTTTGGCGATTTTTGAACTGTGGCCGGTCACCCTGACTTTGGCTGGCATTGCCGGCTTTATCCTGTCTGTTGGCATGGCGGTTGACGCCAACGTTTTAATTTTTGAAAGAACCAAAGAGGAACTCCGAAACGGCAAGCCGATCGGCACAAGCGTTGAAGAAGGCTTTAACCGCGCCTGGTTTTCTATCAGAGACTCCAATTTTTCCAGCATCATCACCTGCGTTATCCTAGCCTGGTTCGGTTCCAGTCTAATCAAAGGCTTTGCCGTAACTTTGGCCATCGGTATTTTAATTTCCATGTTCAGCGCCATTACTGTCACCAGAACATTTTTGCGTTTAATGGCCGCAAAATACTTTGAGGATCACCCGTTCTTATTCGGGGTAAGTAAGAAAAAAGATGTTTAATATCATTCAGGCCAGAAAAATTTGGCTTTGCCTTTCCGGGCTACTGATTGTAGCCAGCGTTTTGGCTTTGATTTTTTGGGGCCTGCGTTTGGGCATAGATTTCACCGGTGGCAGCCTGTTGGAAGTGGAATTTTTAGAAAGCCGACCGGCCAGCGAAACTATCCAAGCTCAGCTTGACGAGCTTAAGCTGAAAACACTCCAGCTCCAGCCTACCGGCGAAAAAGGCCTGTTAATCAGAACTACGGCCTTAAGCGAAGAGCAACACCAGCTTATTTTGGAAAAAATAGACAGCTTGTTTGGGGAAGAAAATACCGCGACCGTTTCCGAGCCAACGGCCGGGCAAACCGAAAAAACAGTCACCGTGCCTGCCTCAGCCATCGGCCTAACAGGCGAGGGGACGGAAAACCTAAGCGTGGATATTTCCGGCACCAATCTGGAACAGCTGGGTCTGGAAGGCATTGGCGTTAGCTCGGCCAGCGCCAGCCGGAATTTTACCGAGCTGAGGTTTGATTCTATCGGCCCGACCATTGGTAGCGAACTTAAACGCAAATCTTTTTACGCTATTATTGTGGTTTTACTGGCCATTATTTTATATATCGCTTACGCTTTCCGCAAAGTTTCCAAACCGGTTGAATCCTGGGTCTACGGCCTGTCCGCCATTATCGCCTTGGCCCACGACATCTTTATTATTACTGGCCTTTACGCTATTTTCGGTCACTTCTTTGATTTTCAGGCGGACGCTTTGTTCGTGACCGCCCTGCTGACTATTTTGGGCTTTTCCGTCCACGACACCATTGTCACTTTTGACCGCATTAGGGAAAATCTGCACCGCCACCAAGACGAAACTTTCATGGCCGTGGTCAATCGCAGTGTTAACGAAACTATTGTCCGTTCGCTGAACACTTCGCTGACCACTTTATTTGTTTTACTGTCCGTCTATCTCTTTGGCGGCGACAGCATTAAAAATTTTGTCCTGACTCTGATGCTAGGCCTGATTATCGGCACCTATTCTTCTATTTTCATCGCCAGCCCGCTTTTGGTTATTTGGAACAAGCTTAAAAAAAACTAGACTTGATTGATTAAACTTAAGCTTTCGGTCTGACTGGAGGCTTTTTTGTTTTAATTTAAATAATCAACTGAAATAGGCAAATGATAATACCAATTAACCGGATTTTTTTGACTTTGTGTCAATATCTTGACGTATACTATCATTTATGCTATACTTTGAATAATCTTAAAAATTGCCGCTATATTGGCCAAAAATATGACATACGAAGAATCAATTCTGGATAAAATAATTTCCACTCAACAGGCGAATATCATTAACGAATTTGACCCCAAAGAAATCGTCATTTCTTTGATTCAACCTTTATCCAGCAGGGAAATGGAAGTCATTACCCTTAGGCACGGGCTTGATCTTAAAGGCAAAAAAACCCTGGAGAAAATCGGCAACCAGTTTAATGTCACCCGAGAGAGAATCCGGCAGATAGAAAATTCCGCCATCAAAAAAATCAAGAAAAGCCCGGAATTATCGGAAAAAATTGGCACTGTTAAAAATGTTTTCCAGCAAACTTTGGAAAAACACGGCGGCATTATGCTGGAAGAATTGCTACTGGAAAAAACCCTGAGCAACGTTGGCGTTAACGAAGAAAACAAAATCTATGTCAGCTTTATTCTCTCGCAATTATTGAGCGATCAGCTGAACTATGTTCCGGAATCGGACCAGCTTCACGCCGCCTGGAAACTGCCTTCAGCTTCGGTGGAGAGCCTGATCAGCCTTTTAGAGCTCACCCTAAAAACCATCAAAGAGATTAACGAGCCCGTGCCCTTGAGTGATATCCATGCCAGACTAGTCAATAACTACAAACACCAATTGCTGGAGGAATTGACGGAAGACATCCTGCTCTCTTATTTGCACTTAAGCAAGTACACTGAACAAAATCCCTATAAAGAATGGGGTATGGCGGACTGGAACACGGTCACCCTCAAAAAAATCAGCGATAAAGTTTATTTGGTCCTTAAAAAGGAAGGCCAGCCTCTTCATTTTACCGCCATCGCCGATAAAATTAATGAAACGGGTTTTGATCAAAAAATCGCCAACCCCGCCACGATTCACAACGAACTTATTTTGGATGACAAATACGTTTTAGTCGGCCGGGGCATGTATGCTTTAAGCGAATGGGGCTATAAACCAGGAACGGTGGCGGAAGTCATAACTGATATTTTAAAAAACAGCGAAAAACCTCTGAGTAAAAACGAAATCATCGCCAAGGTTCTGGAAAACCGCCTAGTGAAAAAAAGCACCATTATTTTGGCTTTGATGGACAAAAGCCGCTTTACCAAGACCGCTCAGGGGCACTACGCCCTGGCCGCGAATGCAACAGGGGATTAAGCTTTAAAATTGAGTTGTCAAGGCCGTAAATTTACTCTAAAATAAATTCAGCTGCCCTGAAAAATATAATTTATCGGTTCTGGGTCCGCTGACGGTTTTTTTAAAAACACCCTAAAAACAAAAATGGAAATCACTATTGATCTAAGCCGACTCGTTTTTTTAAGTTCAAACAATCCAGCCCAATTAATCTGGTATATTTTCAGCCACGGCGGGTGGCTTATTTTTGTTATCGGCCTGCTGATCCTTATCTTTTACGTCAGGCTGATATGGCAAAGAAAAAAGTACGTTAAAAGCGTTGAACAAACCCTGCTGGCCATTGACATTCCCAAGGATAATGAGCAAAGCCTGATCGCGGTTGAACAAATTTTTGCCAGCCTGGCCGGCATCAAAAGCGGTCCAAATCTCTGGGAAAAATATTGGCTCGGCAAAGTCCAGCTTTGGTTTAGCCTGGAAATAATTTCCTTGGAGGGCTATATCCAGTTTTTGATCCGCACCCCGGTGATTTACCGCGATTTGGTGGAATCGGCTCTGTACGCCCAGTACCCGGAGGCAGAAATTACCGAAGTCAACGATTACATCAAACTTATTCCCGACGACGTCCACGAAATCAGCTCTGAACACAACATTTGGGCGACGGAATTCACTTTGGCCAAAAATAGCGCCTATCCCATTAAAACCTACAAATTTTTTGAACATCAGTTAAGCCAGTTGTTCATTGATCCTATGTCCGCTTTGCTGGAAGTTATGAGCAAGCTGGGCAAGGGGGAACAGCTGGCCATTCAACTGTTGATTGCGCCGGTCGGCGATCACTGGAAAGATAAAGGCCATGAGATCGTCGCTCATCTGATTGGAGAAAAATCTGACGCACCCAAAAATTTAGGGGATAAAATCGTTGACAGTTCGGTTAAGGGACTGGAAAAATTCAGCGAGGCCGTCATTAAACTTTGGGGCGATATCAAGGATGAGAGCCAAGAGGACAGCGCTAAAAACTACATTCAATACCTCACGCCCGGAGAAAGATTCGTGGTGGAGCGCATTCAGGCAAAATTGGCGCAAATAACTTTCGCCAGCAAATTCAGACTTTATTACCTGGCGCACAACGAGGTTTTTTCCAAAGGCAAGGGCGTTAACGCCATTTTAGGCGCAATCAACCAGTTTAACACCTCCGATCTCAATGCCTTTAAAAAAAACAAGCGGACCGTAACGGATGTTGATTATTTTTTCGTCAAATCAAGGGTTTCCAAACGCCAGCGGAAATTCGTTAAATATTTTAAAATGAGATCATTGATGGACGGCGCCACGCCTTTTATGCTCTGTACGGAAGAATTGGCCACGCTTTACCATTTCCCGACGATTACCGTCAAAGCCCCGCTGATCAAAAAAGCCGAAGCTAAAAGAGCAGAACCGCCGACCGCTTTGCCGGTGGAGTTTATGTCGGGCAAAAATTTCTTTACGCCTAAGGAGGAAAAATCCGCCGAACAGCCCCAAGAAATTGAAACCGTCGGAACAGAACCGACTTATAAAATCGCGGAGTCGCTTTCCGGTTATGATTTTGACAACAACTATTTTGAGGAGGCTTTTGCCAAAGACGAATCTTCAATTAAGCCGAGGCAAGACACGCCCTCAAGCAGTGACTCCGCTCCGGAGCCGCCGGACAATTTGCCCCTCAGCCGCTAAAACGCTTAGTTTATGCCCCAAGAGGAAATAACAATTTTCGCCCAAACTAATTTTAGAAACCAAAAAGCCAAGTTTGGCATAAAAACTGACGACCGCCGCCGGCATTTTTACGTTTTGGGCAAAACGGGCATGGGTAAAACCAACCTTTTGGAAACCATGATCATCCAGGATATCCAACGGGGGAAAGGCGTGGCCGTGGTTGATCCTCACGGCGAATTGGTGGAAAACATCCTCAGGTTCATCCCCAACAGGCGGATTAACGATGTCATTTACTTTAACCCCTCGGATATCAATTTCCCCATCGCTTTTAACGTGCTTGAGCAGGTCAGTCCGGAACACCGGCATCTGGTCGCCTCCGGTCTGCTCGGCGTCTTTCAAAAAATTTGGGCCGATTCCTGGGGGCCCCGCCTGGAATATGTTTTAAACAACGCCATTTTGGCCTTGCTGGAATACCCGGGTAGCACTCTCTTAGGCATCATGAAAATTCTGGTTGACAAAAATTTCAGGCAAAAGGTGGTCAGGAATCTTTCGGATCCGGTGGTTAAATCATTTTGGGTGGACGAGTATTCCAATTATCCGGACCGCTTCCAGTCCGAGGCGATCGCGCCGATCCAGAATAAAGTCGGCCGCTTCCTCTCCTCCTCCATGATGCGCAATATCGTCGGCCAGGTTAAATCAACCATTGATATGCGCAAAATCATGGATGAAGAAAAAATTCTCCTGCTGAACCTGTCCAAAGGCAGAATCGGGGAAGACAACTCAGCTTTACTAGGCGCCATGATGGTGACCAAAATGCAGCTTGCCGCCATGAGCCGGGTGGAAATGCCGGAAAGCGAGCGCCGCGACTTTTATTTGTACGTGGATGAGTTTCAAAACTTTGCCACCGACAGCTTTGCCAACATTTTATCGGAAGCGCGCAAATACCGCTTAAACCTTATTTTGGCCCACCAATACATTGAACAGCTGTCCGACACGGTGCGGGCGGCGGTTTTTGGCAATGTCGGCACTTTAATCTGCTTTAGGGTAGGCGCCGAAGACGCTGAATTTTTGGTTAAAGAATTCACGCCCCGTTTTGAAGAAACTGATCTGGTCAATCTGGGTAAATACAATGTTTATCTTAAACTGATGATTGACGGCTTAGCTTCGGAGCCTTTTTCTGCCACCAGCCTGCCGCCGGAAACGGCGCCGGAAGATTATGCCGAAGTCGTGGAAAAAGTCATCAAGGTCACTCGGGAACGCTATACCACCAAACGGGAAATCATTGAAGAAAAAATCACCCGCTGGAGCGGCCTTAATCACGATAAAGAAACTCCGCTCAAAACCGAAAAGCGAATTTTTCCGGAAAAAAAGCCCTGGCCGGCCGCCAAAACCGAAAAACCAAAAGAGGCAAAAGATAAAAAAACCAGCCTCAGCGTCATCTGCGACTCTTGCAAAAATTCCACCACCATTAATTTTGTTCCCGACCCGACCAAGCCGATTTACTGCAAGGACTGCCTTAAAAAAATCCGCCAGGCCAAAATCATAGCTGAACCAGCTGGGCCGTCTTTGGCTGAGCGCGTTTTAAGCCAAAACACCATTTCCCTCAAACAGGCGCTTAATCTGCCGGTTAAAGATTTTAAAAACCACAAAAATAAAAACGAAGCTTACGACTCCGGCCGCAAGATTGAGCCGGGGGAAACGGTTAATTTTTAAAGCAATCTTTAAGACGCTATGATAAAAAACCGGGCAGTGGCGGCGCTGTTAAAAGCCTGGACTTTGTTACGCCAAGCATTCAACCGCCAAAAAATTTACGAAATCCTGCCGGCTTTTTTAGTTTGGCTGACTTTTGTTTTGGCCATCGTGGTTTCGTTCGCCAGGCCGCTGTGGGTCATTGTTTTTATTATTATTTTTGATTTATTATGGCTAATCAGGGTTTATTACCTGGTCGTCCATTTGCTGGCCTCGTGGATCAGGTTTAAACACGACGCCAAAATTTCCTGGCTAGATGAGCTTAAAACCCTGCCGGACAAAAACTGGGAAGACTATTGCCACCTGATTTTTTTGCCGACTTACAAAGAACCTTATGAAGTCATAGATAAAACCTTTGACGCCCTGGCCAAAGTCAATTATCCCACGCCTAAATTTTTACTGGTTTTGGCCGGCGAGACCAGGGATAGAAATAATTTTTTAGACGTTGCCGAGCGTCTGAATCAAAAATACGGCCATAAATTTTTAAAAATTCTGGTCACGCTCCATCCCCAAAATTTAGCCGATGAAATTCCCGGCAAAGGCTCAAATATAAATTACGCCGGCCATCAGGCGCAAAAACTGATAGACGAGCTTAAAATTCCCTACGAAAAAATTATTGTCTCGTCCTTTGATATAGATACCTGCGTTTATCCCGACTATTTTGCCTATTTAACCTATAAATATATAACCCATCCCCAGCCGGAACACGCCAGTTTCCAGCCCTTGGCCTTTTATCATAACAATATCTGGGAGTCTGACCCGGTTACCCGGGTAGTGGCCAATTCCACCACTTTTTGGCTGATGACGGATCTGGCCAGGAACGAACGGCTGTTTACTTTTTCTTCACACAGCATGAGCTTTAACGCCCTGGTTAAGGTGGGTTTTTGGGAAAAAAACATTGTCACCGACGATTCCCGCATTTTTCTGCAGTGCCTCCTGCATTACAACGGCGACTACAAAGTTGAACCCCTGTACATCCCGGTTTCCATGAACACGGTTTATATGGGACACTTTTGGCAAAGCCTTAAAAACCAATACAAACAGATGCGGCGCTGGGCCTGGGGCGCGGAACACATCCCTTATATGCTACTGAATTATCCCAAGCATCCCCGGATGCCTTTTAAAAAAAAGTGGTACTACCTCTTTAACCAGCTGGAAGGCGTTTATTCCTGGGCGACCGCCCCTTTATTGATTTTTATCCTCGGCCGGTTGCCCTTGATGCTGGCGGATAAATCCGAGCAAAGCACTATGGTGGCTCAAAACGCCCCGTTCATTTTGGAATACCTGATGAATTTCGCCATGATCGGCCTGATTCTTTCGGCGATTTTCAGCACCCTGATTTTGCCGCAAAAACCCAAAAATAAAAGCTGGCTTTATTATCCCATTATGGTTCTTCAATGGCTGCTTTTTCCGGTAACCATGATCGCTTTCGGCTCATTGCCCGCCATAGACGCCCAAACCAGGCTGATGATCGGCGGCAAAGCCCGTTTGGGTTTTTGGGTTACGGAAAAAAAATCACTGTAGCCGCCGGCTTCTCTCCTGTGGATAAGTTAGCGCTGTCATTTTATCCGCGAATTCATTATAATGTAAGCTAAAGATATCAAAATTCTTCTTAGTGATTTGATTTAATCTGAGCTAAAATAGGGAGAAATGAAAATGATTGTTTCAGTCATTTTATTGATGTTTACTTTAGTCATTAATAATGCGTAATTTAGGTTACGTTTTTTATTTTTTAGATAACTATCGGTTAAGCCAGCTTAAGTTAAGCTTTTAAAAGGTCGGTAAGCTTAAAAACTTAAAGAGCTTGGCTGACTTAACTAGTAAATCCAGCATGAAAGTGCGGGTATAATAACTATTTTATATATTTTATATATTTATAGTTTAAAAAAGGAAAACTTCTTATGAAAAAAATTTTATTAATCTCCGTCTTGTCTTTATGCGCCATGACGGTAGTTGTGGGTTACGCGGCCGCGGCCACAACTATCAGCACCAGCATTAATACAGGCGGAACTTTGACGGTTGGCGCTGATGCCGCCGGCACCGACGTGCTCTTTTACACCGACGTATCCGGCGAAGAGCTGTTGTGGGATGCCAGCGAAAACATGCTGACCATTGACGGCGCCAACGGTGCCAATGCCTTGCAGGTTACCGATGGCAACGTGGCTTTTAGCGATGATTTGGCGGTAACGGCTAACACCACGGTTGGTGGTACTTTAGGCGTAACAGGAATCACAACCTTAACAGGTAATCTTAATATTAACGGTTATGCCACCACCACGGCGGCCAGCGGCAACTTTGCCACCGAAGGCACCTTAACTGTTGTAGGCGCAACCACCATGACGGGCAATTTCTACGTTAACGGTTATGCCACCACCACGGCCTCAACCGGCGCCATTGCTACGGAGGGCGCGCTAACCGCAGACGGCACCGTCACCTTGGCCACCACTACGGTCAACGGCTTTTTCACCCTTAATGGCGTCAGAGACGCAGGCACCGGCTATGATAACTTTATGACAGTCAGCGGTGATATAACCGGCACGGTTGGTGGAGCAAAAACCCGCGGCGTGCTTGTTGATTTGACCCGCCCGGCCACGGCCGACAGTACCGAAGGCGACATTGAAGATACCGGCATTATGGTCAGGGTCAAAACATTGTCAGATTCAACCACCGCCGGCAATAAATTAACCGGTTTGGACGTTGAATCCAAAGCTGATAACCCGGATGGTACCATTACCAACGTGCAAGGCGCGGCCATAACGGCCAAAAGCGACACTAGCGCTGGTTCTGTGGCCTCAATGTGGGGCTTATTAGTCAATGTCCAAAATAATGCCGCCGTCACCACCGATTTAATCAGCGGAGATTTCCGCATGTTCAGGCAGGCCGCCACTGAACCGACTAACGAATTTGTCCTCAGGGTCAGGAACGAAAACACTTCCGGCACCGGCGTTGATGCCGGCGTGCGCATTTACAGCAACGGTTCCAATGGCGTTGCTTCAGCCGCTTTTGACTACGCCATTGATATGTCCAGTTCCACCATCAATACGGCTGATATTCGCTTATCCAATGGCGCCTTAATTGCTAATGGCGACACCGACACTTTAACGGTTACCGAGGCTGTCAGTTCTTTTGTCGGCGCTATTACTGTTACTGGTGATGTTACCGTTAACGGTTACGCCACCACCACGGCGGCCACCGGCGCATTCGCCGCCCAAGGTTCTGGTGCTTTCGGTACCACGACGCCGACTTCCAAGCTTGATATCTTCTCAACCGGCACTTCCACGATGATTATTGACAGTAGCACCAAAGGCGGCTGTCTCTGCCTTAAAGACCTGGATAGCGCCGGTTACACTTGTATCGCGGCCAATGACGGCGTCATAAGCTATGACACCTATGCGACTGAAGCTTTGGCGGCTGCTTGCGGAGATTAACCCCTAAATTAACTTATTGTCTTTACCTTATCAAAAGGTCGAGAAAGATAATAAATGTAATTTAGCTTCTTTATTAAGTTAATTTAGGACGCATCTTATGAAAAAATTTGCTTTAATTACGCTGGCGATCGTGCTGGCTTTAAGCATAGCCTCACCGGCTCTGGCCACTGATCTTGTTCTGCAATCGGGCAGTCAGATAACCGTTGACGATATGACCTTTACCATCAACGGCTCAGTGGACTCCATTACGGTTAATGCGAGCGATTTCACGGTCACTATCACCAACAGTTCGGCCACCATCGTCTCCAATGACAAATATACCCTAAGCTCCACCTATGGCGTCTTTGACTGTTACACCGGCTACTCCCAGATGTTCCTCCAAAACAGCGGCACGGTTACCCACACAGTCACGCCTTCTAGCACTGTTTGCAACACCACCTCTTACACGGGCGGCGGTAGCAACAGCGGCGGTACCAGTTCGGGCGGCGGGGGAGGCGGAGTTTCACCGACTTCCGGAGAAACCACGCCCGTTACCACTACTACGCCGTTGACCAGTTTAGACAATTATGCCAGCGGTGGTGGAGAAGTAACATTAGCCAACCCGGTCAGCCAGAGCGTTTTCGCCTCCACCGAAAATTCCGTTGCCCTGAGCGATAATTCGGTCAATTTGAGTCTGCCGGCCGGAGCGGTCAGCGACAGCGGTTCCCTGAGCATCACGCCCGAGGCCACCTATGCCCAGCCCAAAGCCGGTTACGCGGCAGTCAAATCCCAGGCTTTTGAAATTAGCCTGGAAAACAGCGCCGGCGCTGAGGTTACCCAGCTGAACGGCACAGCGACCTTAACTTTCAGCTACACCGATGAACAAATCTCCGGTTTTAGCGAAGGCACGCTGGTCGTCAGCTATTGGGACGAAAATCTCGCCCAATGGGTAGACCTAACAACCACGGTTAACGCCGCTGGCAATACCATTACCGCCACCACCAATCACTTCACCAAATTCATCATTCAGGCTAAATCTCTGACGGTCCCGGCCGGTTCTTTGGTGAAAACCGCCTCTAACCCCGCGGTTTACTACATTGGGCATGACGGGGAGCGCTACACTTTCAGCGACGACAAAGTCTTCTACAGCTGGTATACAAACTTTGACGATGTCATCACCATCACCGACAGCCAGATGTACGCCTTTCCCCTGGGCGGGAACATTACCGTCAGGCCGGGAACCAAGCTGATCCAATTCGTCGGCTACACTCTTGAAGGCCAGATGACGGTAGGCGACCCCAAAGTTTATGCCGTTGAACCGGGCGGCGTCAGACGCTGGATTGAAACAGCGTCCATCGCACAAACCCTCTTTGGCAGTAACTGGGAACAAAAAATCTACGCCGTACCCACCACTTTGGCAGGTTTTTACAGCTTGGGCAGTTCTCTGGCCGAACCCGTTTATCCTTCGGGTGCCGTGGTCAAAGAAACTTCCAGCAATAAAATCTATTACATCAACGCGGCGGAAAAACGGCTGATAAACACCGGCGGCCTTTCGGCCAACGGTTTTCAGGCACTGCATTACAATTCTGCCACCAGTTTAAGTAGCTATGCTCTGTCTACTGATTTAAACGACTATCAAAACAGCATTAGCTGGACTGGCGGGAAATAGAATAGGTTTTGCCAATTTAAAAAACAACCGTTGGGTTTTCCGGCGGTTGTTTTGATTCTAGCTAAAAAAATAACCGTTGATAAACTCCCGTGCCAACATAGCCCGCTTGCCCTCCGGCTGAAGCTCGTTAATCAGCAGAGAGTCCTGACCGCACTTGACCAACAGCCGGCCGTTAATCTTCTGAAACTCACCGACTTTGCCCGAGACTTCGCCGGCGGCCAAACTAACGGACAAAAGTTTGACTTTTAACTTTTGCCCGAGGCGGTTTTTTGATCCGTCCGCCTTGTGTCCGGTAAAATAAGTAAAACTGCCCGGCCAGGGAAAATAAGCTCTGATTTGACGTTCTATAGCCAGGGCGGTCTGACGCCAATTGATTTGACCGTCGGCGCGTTTTAAAATTTTAGTAAAAGTCGCCAAAGACTCGGCCTGTGCCAGAGGTTGAATTTGGCCGGACAAATAATCAGGCAAAATCCGGCAGAGCAAGTCCGCGCCGCTTTGGGCCAAAAGGTCATGCAAGCTTATAGCGGTATCGGAATCTTTGATCGGCAATCTTTGGCTTTGGGCCACGATCGGTCCGTGATCCATTTTTTGATCCAGTTTGATTAGGGAAACGCCCGTAAACTCATCACCGTTTAAAATAGCCGATTGCATGGGGGAAGGTCCGCGATATTTTGGCAAAAAGGAGGGATGAACGTTCAAACAGCCCAAAGGAAAAAGATCCAGAATCCTCTGCGGAATCAGCCTACCATAAGCCACCGCCACGCCAAGATCGGCTTTAGCCTCCTGCAACCTTTCCAGGTTTAAGCTCTGGCTGACTTTAAGCCCCAGCTGTTTGGCGGCGGCTTTAACCGGCGGCGGTCTTAAAGCCAGCTGGCGGCCGGCCGGTTTATCCGGCTGAGTAACAACCTGCACCAAATTAAAACCGCGCTCAGATAGCAGTTTAAGTGAGGGCACGGCGAATTCCGGCGTGCCGAAAAAAATTATTTTTGCCACTTGGTTAGACATTACCTTATTTTATATCGGCTAACGTTCATTCAGTTTAGCCCGGGCGATCAAGGCTTTGACTTTATCTTCGCCCCTGGTGTACTTAAAAATCTTATCAATGAATAAAACGCCGTTCAGATGATCAATCTCATGCTGAATAACCGTGGCCAGCAGGCCTTCCGCTCTGAACTTCAGACGCCGTCCGTTTTTATCCTTATAAGCGATTTTAACCCAAAACGGCCTTTTAACGAGGCCGTAAATTCCGGGAAAGGATAAACAGCCTTCATCAACCGTATTTTTTTTAAACAAGGCCCGCCAGCAGATTCTAGGATTGATCAAAAATTCCGGACCGCCTTTCATTTTAATGACAGCCACCCTCAGTTGGCTCTTCACCTGGGAAGCGGCCAGGCCGATGCCGTCCTCTTTCAACATGGTTTCAGACAGCTCCGTTAAAAATCGCTGAAATTCAGGTTCCTGGATCTTGGCGACTTTTTTGGTGCGTTGCCGCAAAATTTTGTCTGGATACTTGATAATATTTAACATTTTTGCTGTTTTTTAATTATTTGTTATAATTCTACTACAGATTCAAAATTTATTAAAATATGGGGTTTAGTGACTTTAAAAAAATCGGGGAAATTTTATCGGCCAAACAATCGGTCAGGTCGCCGGCTTACGCCTGGCAGGAGCTAGCCTTAACCATCATCAGTGAGCTTAACGTGCCGCCATTCAAAAAAAGCGCTGTTTTTAAAATCTGCAAAGATTACCCCAAACCTTTTATTGAGCGCTGTTTAAACGACACCAAGGAACTGGCCAAAGGCCAGCGCTGGAAATATTTTTTCAAGCTGATTAGCCCTAAAAAACTGGGTTAAAAAATTTCCGCGGCCTTAAGCGGAATTTTTTTATGATATAAAAAAAGATGTAGTCTGCCCGCCCGTTAGTCAAAAATCATGTGCCTCTTTCTTGTCATTTCGGCCGAGGACAAACTTTAGTGAGGACGAGTGCCTGCCTGCGCAAAGCTGTTGCTTCGCTACGGCTATAGCAGGGAGAAATCCCTCGTGTCCTGGCTTATAATCAAGAGATTTCTCCGCTCGTTCGCCATTAGGCTCACTCGGTTGAAATGACAAACAATCACTTAACCCATCACGTCGGGCACGCTATAAGACAAAATTAGCCACAAGATAACCTACGCCGAAAGGACCTTCGTAGCTTAAAATCTGCGGCTGATAATTAAGTTCACCTAAAATGCCTAAAAGTATCAAAATGGAACGGTAGCCGCATTCGCCAGCCTCAGCCAGCAATTCCTGCTTGATTTTCGCAATCGCCTGATGATCTTTTTTCTTCAGCAGGTCAATCAACAACCGGTCAAATTCCTGGCCGCGGGGCGAGTAACCGGCCGGAGCGTCTTCGGTCAGACGGTGCGAAAGATCGCCTGAAGCCACAACAGCAATGCGCTCGTTGGATTGATCAATAATTTTGCGGATTTGCCCGCCGAACTCCAGATGTTTGTTTCTGGGTAAAAAAGAATAGCCGATGGGAATGACTTTAAGCTTTTTTAAATTCTGGCTTAAATAAAATAAAGGCACGCCGGCGCCATGATCCAGCTCATGATCGGTGGTTAAAACCACCGGCAAAACCGCTTCCGCCCGCTCCCGTATCTGATAAGCCAGCCCCAGATTATTGTTAAACTCCAGTTTGGTTGAAAGATCGCCGAACTGTTCAAACTTAGACGTCAGCGTGGGTGCGTGGTTGATGGTAAAAGCGTCGGCTAAAAGCTCGCTGTGGGGAGTAATGACGATGACGGTTTCGGGATTAGCGTGGTATAAATTTTCTTCAAGCTCTTTTAGTCCCTTAACGGTTTTTTCAATCAAAGCTAAATTTTCCCGGCCGATTTCCGGAATAAGCAAGGGGGGATGGGGGCAGATGGCCGCAAAAACCAAAGGCATATTTAGTAAGGTTTAAGACTTATAACTGACGCGTGATGGTTAATTAATCATAACACAGATAAATACGGATGAAAAAAGGCATATCGTGGGGCGTATCTGATGTCCAGTTCACAAAGTGATTTAAGCTGGTTAACCTTCTTTAAAAGGTTATTCGGTATAGATTTCTCCATATTCCGGCAAACGCCTCAGCCTTTTTAAAGGATCTATTTGAACCAAATAATCTTGTAATTCCTCCATGAGTTGTACAAGTACTTGTTTATTATCTTTGTATTCAACAATTTTTACCATAACCTTTTAAATACGAATTTTCGTAATGTCAGGCAACGGGCGTGTGTCTGCGACGTTGTCTAAGCCGCATGGCCATATAATTGCCCCGAGCTTGTCGGGGGCTACCGCCTAAGCAGACAAACAATTTGGGTGAGCACTGAGCGATCTTGAGTGAGGAGCAAAGCGACGAGTCAAAAAGGAGTTGAAAAGCACATATTAGGATGTAATTAGTGGTTTTTCTTTGCATTCTCATATGCCGCATGCCCGCCAGCCTTCATGTCTTTTGCTGGATATTTTTTAGCGTTATATTTAATCTTCTTTAACGTTGAATCAAGTAAGTCAATATCATTTTCTTGGCAAAATTCAAGCAGATAGATAAAAATATCCGCAACTTCTGCAGCAACTTCATTTTTGTTTTTTTCGGCTACGCTCTTGTTTCTTTCAACATCAGTGCTATCCCATTGATAATGCTCTAAAAGTTCAGCGGCTTCTAAAACGATTGATTTTGCCAAATCTACCGGGGCAAGACCAAGCCAGTCACGTTCTTTCCTGAAAAAATGAAGTTGCTTAACCACTTCCTCAAAGGTAATGTTTTTATTGGACATATAAAAAATAATAAAATTTATTCCCGATGGCAGACAGACAATGAAACTGTCATAAAACCGCCAAAAACTTGAATGATTACTGCACTTCCAAAAGCTTTGACTCATCTTCTATTAAATCCAGGGCCGGTGTGGAAGTGGCCAGGGCTTCCAAGGCAGAACCGCTCGGATGAACCAGCAGCGCTTCGCTATTGGTTTCAATAATATTCTGCCAGGCATAGCCGCGAGAAACAAAGGCGGCTTCGTCTTTAATGTGGAGTTTTTGGCCGTCCGAAATAACATAAACCTTGCCGTCATTTTTCGCTTTAACTAAGGTGCCGTCTTTAAACCTTACAGGCGAACCCTTGGGGTAACGCTCCAGCTCGTCCATGTGCCCCAAGAGAATCGGCTGGCCGGGATAATTAACCTGCAAAATTTCCCCGGCCACAATCGGATACTTAACCCCGTTTTGCACGTAATAAACGCCAGAAGTTTCCACGTCCCTGATCAGAGCGCCGGTCGGGTAGCTGCTTTTGAGGGTCAACTCGGCTCCAATCTCAAGCCCGGCCGCGTCCTCTAAGGTGATCTCAATCATTTCCTCCGGATTAAAGCCCAGGGTTCTAAAAACCTCCATATCCGCGATATGCCTGAGTTTATCATCCACTAATAAATAAATATTACCGGTAGGATCATGAAGCAATGAATACTGGGCAAACTTTATCTCCGGCCCCTCGGCAAAAGAATCTATTTCCGCCTGGGGCACCGCGATTATATTTTTAGGATCAAAATGGCTGATTAACGAAGTAAAGGAGGCAAACTTGCGGCGCTGGCCGTCGGTAATCAAGTAAACATCATCGCTGTCAGGCGCTTTGAGCAAAGTGCCGTTAGCCCGGAAATGAGAATTTTCAAACCAGGCATTCCAAATTTTCCAAAAATTATAATTAGCGCCGATGCGGTAACCGTCAACCACCGTATTGCCCTGATAAGGATTGTAGGTGTAAAGGGCGGCCGTGGCCTTGGTTTGCGGCGTAATGGTGATTTTATCCTGTGTCATTTTGGACACGCCCAAGCACCATTTGGTAAAAGTACAGTAAAATCCGGCCTGGTGCTTGCCGTAAGCGTTCAAATCCGCCATGTATTCTTTAAATTTTTTAGCGGCGGACTGCACTTGTTTGGTAAAACCTTTGTAAACATCCAGGCAGATTCCCCCGTAACAGCTGTAGCCGGTCGCCCAGTTGTACTGATTGGCCGAAGGCTCGGTATCGGTTACCAAGCTTTGCTCTTTTTGCAAAAGGGTTAAAAGAAAGCGGGGATTAATCAGAAACTCCTGGGCCGCGTGCCAGATGGTGTAATAAGCGGCCATGCCGTTGGCCGGATCGGTATAGCTTGCTAAAGCGCCGCCCTGGACCTGGAGAAAATCCCTGATTTGCTCAATGCTCATGGCCCTGTAATCCAGCATCTCATCGTCGCTCAAAAGATAGTGAGGATTAAAATCAGGATTATCCTCGTATGACTCAACGGCCAAGGTCAAATTAAAAGGCAATGATATGGCGATCAAGGAAATTAAAAAAGTTTTTCTGGCGTTCATGGTAAATAAAATAAGCAAAAGCTAAGCCTTAACATCTCCTCCAGTCTAACAAAAAATCACTCAAATTTCAACGGTAATTGATAACCGCACTTAGGGCATTGACCCGCTAAGCTGTAATTGGTGATTTCATAGGCGCGGCGCCTGATCACCAAGGCGCGGCAACAAGGACAATAGGTGTTTTCCCGGCCGTCATTAAGTAAATTGCCCGTGTAAACATAGCTCAGCCCCGCTTTCAGTCCGGCCTCATAAGCGGCGTCAATCAAGCCGGCGGGTGTGGGCTGATAAGACTGGAGCAAATAAGAAATCTCCGGAGAAAATTTGGAAATGTGCCAGGGAACGTCAGGCGAAAGTTCGGTGGCGATAAAATCGGCAATGTCCCCAAGCTGATCCAGCTTGTCTGTCTGGCCAGGGACCAGCAGGGTGGTCACTTCCAGGTTGACGCCGGCTTTAGCCAGCCGCTGTAAATTTTCCAAAATCGGCGCTAGATGACAGCCGCAATTTTGCCAGTAGATTTGCTCGTCAAAAAACTTTAAATCCACATTAATGGCGTCCAGCCAGGGGAGTATCTCGTTCAAGCAGTCTTTGGACATGTAGCCATTGGAAACCCAAATATTTTTTAGGCTATGTTGGCGCGCCAGTTTCATGCAGTCCAAAGCGTACTCAAAAAAAATCGTCGGCTCGGTGTAGGTATAGGCAATTGACCGGCAGCCTGATTCTACGGCTTCGGCCACCACCTCTTGTACGCTGACATCATCACCGGGAAACAAAAAATTGTTTTCTTGTCGCACCCCTCTCGTTCCGCTTGCAAAGTCGGGCCGGGGATTTTTTGATTCTTTAATTCCCTGGCTAATCTGCCAGTTCTGACAATTAGCGCAACACAAATTGCAACCGACCGCAGCGATTGAGTAGGCGGCCGTCCCCGGCAAAAAATGAAACAGCGGCTTTTTTTCCACCGGATCAACCGCTCTGGCAATCAGGCGTCCGTAATTCAAACTGACTAACAAGCCCGCCTGATTCTGCCTGACACCGCAAAGACCCCGCTGATTCTCGCTCAACCGGCAAAAATGGCGGCACAAACAACATTGGACCAAACACCTGGGTAATTTTTTGTATAAGCCGGCTTCTCTCATAAGTCTATTATAGCAATTGAATCAGAGTAATAAAAATGCTAAAATAGGACGGAGATTGGGTGAGTTGGTCATTAGGTAGATCAGATAGATTGATTGATCAGGTTGATTGGGAGATTAGGTTGTTAGCTAATTAATTATCTAACATAGCCCAACCGACCCAAGCCACCAATGAACCCGTTTCCGTGTAACTCATAACGCGTATCGCGGATCATGCCCGCCCGCCACCACAACAAGTCGGGCGGGTAACCCGTAACAAATAATCAAAAAATCAATTTCTTGCTTTAAACTAAGGGATTTCTCCCTGCCATAGCCGTAGCGAAGCAACAGCTTTGCGCAGGCAGGCGCTCGTCCTCACTAAAGTTTGTCTTCGGTCAAAATGACAAACAACTAACGTAACTCTTAACGCTTAACTCATCATTCTAATCCACCCATTCACCCAATAAAAATGAAACGAATTTTCCTCGGTATTGATTTACCTCATGAGTTGAAAAATAAAATAGAAAAGCTGAAAAACGAATATCAGCTGAAAAATCTGCCGATTAAATTGGTTGAGCCGGAGAACAGCCATATCGCCTTTAAATTTTTGGCTAACCTGACAGACGAACAAATAGCCCGGGTGGCGGAGACTGTCAGCCGGGCGGTGGAAAACTTTAAATGCTTTAACGTTAGCATCTCCGGCTGTTTGGCTTTTCCTAACTTTGAGCATGCCAGAGTCCTGGCTCTAAAAGTCGTCAGCCCCAACTTAAACGGCCTGGCCACCAAACTGTTCAGCCGCTTTAACGAACTTGATTTTATTGAGCCGGAACAAAGGCCCTACGCGCCTCACGTGACTTTGGGCAGAATTAAAGATACCTTAACCCTCAGCCAGCAGCAAAAAATTTCCCAGCTAAAATTCGGCGCGGAATTCCTGGTTGACCGTCTCCAGCTTTTTCACAGCCAGTTGACCGCTGACGGTCCCGCTTATGCTGTTTTAAAAAACTTTCAACTTAAATAATGAAAGCCAATATCCTCGGCGTACAAATCGACGTGTTAACCAAAACAAAAGCGCTGGAGCAAATTGAGCGATTTTTAAGCTCGGACCGGCAACACCAAGTGGTCACGGCCAACCCGGAAATGGTATTACAGGCCTGGCGCCATGATGACTTTCGCCGGCTGATTAACAACAGTAGCCTGGTGGTGGCCGACGGCATCGGTTTGCTCTGGGCCGCTAAATTTTTGGCGCTGAAAAGCTCAAATTTCATTATCTCGCTCTGCCAGCTGATCATCAGCAGCCTGAGCCTGGTCATTAGCCCGGACTATTGCCGCCAGGTTTTGCCGGAAAGAATTACCGGCGTGGATCTGCTGGAAAAAATCTGCGAACAGGCAAGCCGGAAAAATTGGAAAGTTTATCTTCTGGGCGGGGCAGAGGGCATCGCTGAAAAAACGTCAGCGGTTCTTAAAAAACGTTATCTGGAACTTAAAATAGTCGGCGCTGATCATGGTTACGAATTACTAATAACCAATGACAAATTACAACCGGACGAAAAAAACAATCAGCCAATGGTCAGCCGCATCAATCAACAACAACCCGACATTCTCTTGGTCGCTTTCGGCGCCCTTAAGCAGGAGTACTGGATTAAGGAAAATCTGAGTAAGCTGACGAGCGTTAAAGTGGCGATGGGCGTGGGGGGCGCCTTTGACTTTATTGCGGGCCGCGCCAAGCGCGCGCCGGAAATTTACCGCGAGCTGGGCCTGGAATGGCTGCACCGTTTTTGCCACCAGCCCTGGCGGGCAACAAGAATGTTCAACGCCACTCTCAAATTCATTTACCGCGTCAGCAAATATAAACATCACCTTGGTTGAATATGACGGAAAAAATCACTTTGGTTGACGAAAACAACAACATCACCGGCTACGAAGAAAAATTAAAAGTGCATCAGCTGGGACTGTTGCACGCGGCTTTTTCCATCTTTATCTTCAATGACAAAGAAGAGATGCTGATCCAAAAAAGGCATCCGGCCAAATATCATTCCGGCGGCTTATGGGCCAACAGCTGCTGCAGTCACCCCCGGCAAGACGAAATCATTGATCAAGCCATCCACCGCCGCCTGCGGGAGGAACTGGGCTTTGATTGTCCGCTAAAAAAAATCTTTGACTTTACTTATCGGGTGGAATTTGAAAACGGCCTGATTGAACACGAGCTGGATAATGTTTTTCTCGGCCGGTTTAACGGGCCCGTTCACCCCAATCCCCAAAAAATACAAGACGTCAAATGGCTTAAGCTGGATGACTTAGCCAGCGACATTAAAAACCGTTCGGCACAATACGCTTACTGGTTCAAGCGGGCTTGGCCGCGGGTGATAAAGTTTATCAGTCATTATGGCACTCTATAAGATTTAATCGTAATGTGATAAAATCTATAAGCTGGCGGAAAAACAAAATAATTTTATCCGGCCGGGTTAGCCACTGATTACAAATTTCCTAGATAAAAAAAGAGGTTTCCGGGAAACCTCAAATATTCGGTAACTTAGCCTGACTGACTCTCCTGGTCACCATCAGGAAAAATCGTCAGTGTTAGGCACGCAATGGCAACAGCTATAGTTGCCAAAATGTGCCAGAATATGCTGGCGTCAAACAACCAGCATATTCCATTATATACTAGTGCCAAAAAAACAAATATGGCACTGTAGACAACATTCCTCGTCATACCACCCCCTATTTTCCCGTGAACCAGATAAATATAATTTACAAAAATAAAACAAATATGTCAATCAAGCGTTAGCAAATAAAAACAGCGCATTCTCAAGAGGAACTTTCCCGTATCGCCCAGCAGAAATATGCACTGCCGAGAATAGGGGAATCAGAAAAAGCGCTGAATAAATTTAACAAAAAAAAGAAAGCTTCAACTGCCTTAAATCCATTAATTTTTATCTTCAGCCTCTGCGGCTTAAAGCATAAAAAAAATGAGACCGGGCAACCGATCTCATGAATCCGAAGAAGTCAGCTCAGGCGCTGACCGCCCATAAGCCTGAGCAAACCGTCCCTGAGAACTTCCAGACACATTAAACCAAAAATTTTAAAGTAAATCATCCCACCTCCTTTAGGCTAAAAAACGTAACAATATCTAATTTAGGCCGGCCTTGACTTAAATGTCAAATTTTTAAAAAAAATAATCTTAAAAATTTAACCTGATTTTAACCTATCAGCCAATTGATTAAAACCCGTTTCGCGCCGTCGCCGACCGGTTACCTTCACATCGGCGGCTTAAGAGGCGCCCTCTATCCCTACCTTTTCGCCAAACAGCATAAGGGCAAATTTGTTTTACGCTTGGAAGACACTGATCAATCCCGGTACGTTAAAGGCGCCGTGGAAAACATTATCCAAACCCTGCAAAAAATCGGCCTGGAATGGGACGAAGGGCCTTATTTGGATAAAACCCTTAACATTAAACAAAAAGGCCGATTTGGCCCATATTTTCAGTCTCAGAGGCTACCAATCTATCAACAATATGCCCAAAAATTAATTGACAGCGGCCAGGCCTATTATTGCTTTTGCAGTACCGACCGGCTGGAAAAATTGCGCCAACTGCAACAAGGGCAAAATCAACCATCCAAATATGACGGCTGTTGCCGCAGATTAACCGAAAAATACAAAAGCGCCAAATTCAAAATTCAAAATTCAAAATTACTCGTTAATGACCGGCCGGCCGTCATCAGGCTTAAAATTCCCCAAAGCGGGGAAGTCAGGTTTAATGATTTAATCAGAGGGGAAGTTAAAATCCAGATGGAAGATATTGACGATCAGGTGCTGATAAAATCAGACGGTTTTCCCACTTATCATCTGGCCGTGGTGATTGACGATCATCTCATGGGCATCACCCATGTTATCAGGGGAGAAGAGTGGATTTCTTCCACGCCCAAGCATATTTTGCTTTACCAATTTTTAAACTGGGACCTGCCTAAATTCGCCCATCTGCCCCTGCTGTTGAACAAAGACCGCTCAAAACTGTCCAAACGCCAGGGCGACGTGGCGGCGGAGGACTATCTAAAAAAAGGTTACCTGCCGGAAGCCCTGCTCAATTACGTGGCTCTGCTTGGCTGGCATCCCTCAGACGACCGTGAACTTTTCCGCCTGAAAGAGCTAATTAAAAATTTTGATTTAAGCCGGGTGCAAAAAGCCGGGGCGATCTTTGACTCAGACAAACTCAACTGGTTCAACTGCTTTTACATTAAAAACAAGCCGGACAAAGAGTTATTGAGACTCGCTAAAAAATTCCTGCCGGACGTGCCGGATAAATTGCTAGATAAAATTCTTAAAGTGGAAAAATCCAGGCTCAGCTATCTGGCGGAAATCTGCGACCGCGCCGGCTACTTTTTAAACTTGGCGGATTATGAGCCTGAAATTTTAATTTTTAAAAAATCAGACGGGGGAACGGCGCGGCTGGCCCTGGAAAAAGTTATGGACCGCTTAAACGGCCTTAAAAAATGGCAGCCGGAAAAAATCAAACAGGCTTTGGCGGCGGTTGTCCAGGAAAACCGGCTAACGAACGGCGACGTTTTCTGGCCGGTCAGAGTGGCCCTCTCCGGCCTCAAGCAAAGCCCGCCGCCGGAAGAGATCATGGCCGTTTTGGAAAAAGATGAAAGCCTGACAAGAATCCAGTCGGCCTTAGATAAACTAAAAAAATGAAAAAACGATCATTCTTAACCATTCTCATTTTTTTGACCATTGGCCTCTGTTTAGCGCCGCTTAACTTAAGTTTGGCCCAAGATAACCTAGGCGTTGCGTCTTTGACCGAAGAGTTGGACCCGGCCATACAGGAGCTTAAAGACGAAATCAGCAAATACCAAAGTCAGGTGGAAAAACTGAAAAAACAGCAAAATTCTTACGAGGCCAGCCTTAAAATCAAGCACCAGCAAATTAATAATCTTAAAAACCAGCTGGGCATCCTTGATGACAGCATCGCCAAGCTTATTTTGGAAATTCAAACCACTCAGCTGCAAATTGAGCAGACTAATCTGGAAATCCAAAACCTGAACCTGCAAATTGAACGCCAGGTGATAGAAATACAAAATTATCAGGCCAAAATGGCGGGCGTCCTCAGAACGATTGATAAAAAAGACCGAAAAAAAAGTCACCTTGAGGCTTTGGTCTTACAGGGCACTTTGGGCAGTTTTTTTGAAGAACTAAACCAGCTCCAGTCTTTGGAAAACACCCTTAATAAGGGGCTGAACGATTTAACTCAGCTCAAAAATGAACTGGAGGGAAAAAAATCCAGCTTAGAAACCAGAAAAGATCAGCTGAACAACCTCAAGGATAAACTGCTGTCACAATCGGAAAGCCTGGAAGGGGACAGGAACGTCAAAGACAATTTACTGGACCAAACCAGGGGCGAAGAAGGCAAATTTCAGCAATTACTGGAACAGCTGAAAGCGGAGCAGTCCGAAATTGAATCAAGCATCCAAAATCTGGAAGTGGAAGCCAGACGGAGGATCCTGGAAACCGAAGGCATCCTGCCTTCAGACGCCGGCTTTATTTGGCCGGTGCCGTCCAGAAAAATTACTACCAATTTTCACGATCCTGATTATCCTTTCCGCTACATTTTTGAACACCCGGCCATTGATATCGGTTCAACGCCCCAGGGCACGGCCGTTAGGGCCGCCCGTTCCGGCTATGTTGCCAGGGTAAAATACGACGGCAATTCCAATTATGCTTATATTCTTCTAGTCCATAACGGCGGACTGTCCACCGTTTATGGCCACATCAGCAAACCCTACGTCACCGAGGATTCTTTCGTCGTCCAGGGCGAAGTCATCGCCTTATCCGGCGGCATGCCCGGCACCACCGGCGCCGGCCGCCTAACCACCGGACCGCATTTGCATTTTGAAGTCAGGCTAAACGGCATTCCGGTCAACCCGCTCCAATATTTGCCATAAATAAAAAACTTGTTTTTTGTTTTTTGTTGTTGTTTTTTTTTGCCGTTTGTTTAATAAGCGCAAATAAGGCATTTAAAACAAAAAGGGACAAGTTTTTTATTTTTCAAAAAATGACCAGATGACCATAATTAAAGCAAGCGTAATAACATACGCCCAAACGCTCACTTCGTTCTGGATCATCACCAGAATAACTATCACAGACATTAATAAAAAAACAATCCTTTTACCCATATTTACTTCTTGTTTTAATCGTTTAAACTAACAAAAAATGGTATTTTTGTCAACAGCCAAAATTTAGCCTGTCAAAATTTAGCCAAAATTTAGCCTGTCAAAATTTAGACACAGACAAAATTTTAGACTAAATTTTAATGTAAACGAAAAATAGAAATATCATAGACAAAATTTTAAAAATTACCGCAAAGGGTGAAACTTAGTATGGACCTCTTGAGCGTAACGATCAGAAGCGTGAACGTACCGAGTGGTCGTATCCAAAGACTCATGGCCTAAAAGCACTTGAATGGCCGCCGGATTAGCGCCTTCCTCGGCCAAATAGGTGGCAAAACCGTGCCTTAACGAATGAGCGGAAATGGGAGTATTGATTCTTAAAATTTCCCGATAATGCTTAATCCTTGCCTGAAGATAATTAGGTGAAATTTTCTTATTTTTATCAGCGGCGTTACGTCCCCTTAAGGGCGTGTACAAAAAATCCGAATGATCTTTGGCTTCGGCCAGATAATTTTTAAGGTGAGCTATGGCTCTGGGAGTCAGATAAACAAATCTTTCTTTTTTGCCTTTGCCCATAATAAATATCTTGCCGGTGTCGTCAATCTGGCTCTTTTTAAGATTAATCAGCTCGGAGATCCTCATGCCGGTGGCAAAGAGCATCTCCAGCATCGCCCGATTACGCAAGCCCACCGGTTTATTTTTTTCCAGCTTGAGTGGTGATTCAATCAATTTAACCAGATCATTAAATTCCGCCACCCTAGGGTGTTTTCGTTCGGTTTTAACCAGCTTGATCGCTTCTGGTGAAATGGGCGACTGATAGTCAAAATCTATTAAAAATTTCAAATAAGAACGCAAGGCCGAAAGAATCCGGTTAATGGAATAACTGGCCAAACGCACCTGGCCTTTGTGGTGCCTGGGCGTCTGGCGGTCGATAGAGGAGAGGTAAGCCTTATAATTCAAAATAAAACGCTTATCAAGCTGGCTGAATTTTACTTTAGTGTTGCTCAAAAAATCCTGAAAAATATTCAAGTCGCGTTCATAATTATAAACCGTTTCCGGGGAATAATAATTTGTCTGCAGATGCAATAAAAACTCATCCAAAAGGGGGAGTGAGGCAGTGGCCGATTGTTTTTTGGCTTTTTGGGGCTTCAGCATAATTTAACTGAGTGTAAGGGATATTATACTCAGTTTATCATATTTACTTAAAAAGGCAAACAGAGGCCTTTTTACTTATAAATAACCTGGTTATCTAGGCGCAGATTAATATAATCAACCTTGTTCAAATCTATTTTACCCGCCTCCAAGGAACGTTTTAGCTTATTCAACTGCTGATCCAAACCTAAAGCCGGCGTCAAATGGATTTCAAAGCCCTGTTTGGTGCTAAGCCTGATAAAATTAGCCTTGGTGCTGTCCACCCGGAATGAATCAAGCTCAGTGGCCGGCAACCCAAATTCAGCGAATTTTTCGTAAGCCTCCGCAATAAAGTTAATCATGCCGGAATCCAGCACCCGGTCGCCGACCGCCACCAGCGACTCGGAATTATCATAAATCACCGGTAAGCCGACGTTGACCATTTCCCTGGCCGGCACTTCTTTGAATATTTCCCCGTCTAGATTAAAAAGATAAATGACTTCATTCGTCACCCAGATGAATTGTCCGGCTCTTTCGATTAATTCAACCAATAAAGTATCGGGCGGAATTTTTTCAACGGACAACTCATCCAGCAAATACTTTTTTTGAAAATCCCGCTGCAATTTCTTTTCGCTAAAAAAGAAATAATTATCCTGCGGAAAAACCAGCCAGCTGTACCGCCGGATAGACTGCCAAATGACCTCTTCTATCTCCGCAATGGGCGCTTCAACATGACCGCTGATTACCACGTGCTTAATCTTAAAACTTTCCGAATAAAACAAAAGATAAACTAAAAAAATGATCAAAACTATGCCCAGATACCTTAAAACCCGGCGCCTGAGGCTAACCGCCCGCTCGTGCAGGTACTCGTAGGTTCTTTTGCTCCTGGTAACTCTGCCCGCTGACTGGCCGCTGGACCTGGGCGTTTGCGCTTTACTGGTAAACTTTGACCTGGAGTAATCTCTTTTCATGAAAGTTAATAGTTAGCCTGCCAGCCCGCGTCAATATCATCAAACGAGGTTTTTAAGGCGTTTTTTTCCTGATGCCTGGCCAAAGCCAGCTCAATCAGCCGGTCAATCAATTTATCGTAAGGCAAACCGCTGGCCTGCCATAATTTGGGATACATGCTGATTTTGGTAAACCCCGGCACGGTATTAACTTCATTGAGGTAAATCCGGCCCGCGGGATCAAGCAAAAAATCCACCCGGGCCATGCCGGACAAATCCAGGGCCTTAAAAGCTGTCAGTGACAACTCTTGAATTTTTCGGACGACCGGCTCGTCCAATTTCGCCGGCACTGCCAAACCGGCACCGTTCTCGTCCACGTACTTGGCTTCATAAGAATAAAATTCGTGATGCGGGATGATTTCTCCCGGGACCGACGCCTCTGGCTCATCATTGCCCAAAACGGCGCATTCAATCTCCCGGTTGTTTTCAATTGATTTTTCCACGATCGCCCGGCGGTCATATTTAAAAGCCTCGGCCAGGGCCCGGGCCAGGCCGGCCGGGTCTTTAACCTTGCTGATGCCCACGGATGAACCTAAGTTGGCCGGTTTAACAAATACGGGATAAGTCAGCTCCGCGGCGACGGTTTTTAATACCTCAAGCTCACCCGCCAGCCAGTCTTTTTTTAACACAAGGACAAAGTCGGGCGTTAGTAAACCCGCCTGCCTGAAGAGATTTTTCATGATCACCTTATCCATGCCCACTGCCGAGCCCAAAACGCCGCAGCCGACGTAAGGCAGATTGGCCATTTCCAAAAGCCCTTGGAGTTTGCCGTCTTCGCCGTAAGTGCCGTGAATCAAAGGAATAACCACATCCAGGGCGGTTTCAGCAGCCAGGCCGTCCGGCTTTAAGGAAACCAAAGACTGATGATTGGGATCAGGCAACAAAATCTTTTCGGCTAACTGCTGGTTGGACATACCGGCTTTTAAAGATTCAACCGTGCCCGGACCGGAAATCCATTGGCCGGTCTTGGTTATGCCAATCGACACCACATCATATTTATCTTTGTTCAAAGCCTTGATGACTGAGGAGGCGGAGACCACCGAAACCTCATGTTCGCCGCTCCTGCCGCCCATCATCACCCCCACCCTCAATTTTTTAGGCATATTTTATGTGTCGTAAAATATTATTAAGGTGACCGCTGACAATATCATTTAACCGCCACCCGCGGCAGGCAAGGATTAATCCTGGTCACCACTTCGTAATTAATCGTCTGTAGCTTTTGCGCGAATTCGTTGGCCGTTATCTCTTCCCTGCCCTGCTGGCCGATTAAAACCACTTCATCTTCAATCTCAACCCCCGCTATATCGGTGACGTCAGCCATAAACATATTCATGCAAATCCGGCCGATAATTTTGGCTCGTTGCCCCCTGACAATCACGTTGCCCAGACTGCCCATGCCCCGATCAAAACCGTCCCAATAGCCTACCGGGATAACGGCAATCTGGGAATCGCGATAAACCCGCTCGCTGCAACCGTAACCGACTGGCTGGCCCTTTTTTACCGGTTTAATCTGCGCCACCACGGTCTTCCAGCTTAAAACCGGTTTTAAGGTCAGGGATTTGCGCTGACGGGCGGCGACCAGCTTGGTTTCGTTGCTGCTCCAGAGGCCGTAAACACTGATGCCGCTTCTAACCATGTCAAAATAAGTCTGCTGATACAAAATGGCGGCCGCCGAACAAGCAGTATGCAATAAGGGAATATGAATGTGATGGTCGCTTAAAAGCTTGGCCGACTGCTTAAAAAGACTCAGTTGTTTAAAAGCAAAATCATGATTCAAGGTGTCCTCAATGTTGGCATAATGCGTATAAAGGCCCTCAATCACCAGGTTTTGCCGCCGGCGGATATAGCGGACAAAATCCAAAAGATTTTCTGGCAAAATGCCCTGCCGGGCCGTTCCCGTTTCCAGCTTAAGATGAACCTTGACCGTCTTGTTCAATAAGCCCAGACGGCGGATCGTTTCTTTATTGTAAACGGTTAGGCTGACGTTGGATAATTTTTGCAGGCGCTGAAGTTCGTTAAGCCTGACATAGCCTAAAATCAAAAGCGGCAGCTTAACTTTGTTTTTCCTCAAAATTTCCGCTTCCTCCAGCGAGTTGACCCCCAAAAAATCCACGCCGTTTTTTTCGACCAGGCCGGAAATCAAAACCAGGCCATGACCGTAAGCGTTAGCCTTAACGGCGACCAATAATCTGACCCGGGGGCCGATTATTTTTTTAAACTGCCGGATGTTATGAATTAAAGCTGAGCGGCTGATCTCCACCCAAGCGTTAGCCTTTACCATGTTTTATAATTTTTTTGCCTAAAAATTTCTGCAGAACTTTGGGTACTCTGACCGAGCCGTCGGCCTGCTGGTACTGTTCCAAAATCGCCGGAAGCAGACGGCTGGTAGCCAGGCCGGAACCGTTTAAAGTATGGACGAATTCATTCTTGCCGCTAACCGGATTTTTGTATCTGACGTTGCCCCGCCGCGCCTGAAAATCAAGAGCGTTGGAAACGCTGCTGACTTCTTTATATATTCCCATGCTGGGGATATAGACTTCCAGGTCATAGGTCTTGGTCGCGCCAAAGCCCATGTCGCCGGTGCACAGCG
>LCKE01000002.1 GCA_001001205.1 Parcubacteria group bacterium GW2011_GWF2_45_11
ATAATTCCATGATCTCAAACTGGTTGATTTCGGCACAATCGTGAAGAAGCTGGTTTAAACGTTCTTTAATTAAGCCCTCAAGCACCCTTTTGCGGTATTTGGGTATCCAAACGAAGTGATATTGGATGTCGTAAGTGGCGTTGCAAGTCTTTTTTCTCATGACTACATCCTATCATATTGCTCGCTTCGCTCGCAAAAGGTGTCGCATTCATCTCCAGCCTTAAAAGGCTGGAGTATTCTGCGACTTAAATAAATCAGGCATCTTTTTATAAGTTCAAATACCCTCTAGAAAAGGGGGTGGGAAAAGGGCGGTCTTCAAACTATCAAACATTCATTTTTTTAAACTTAAATTAATTTAATTAAAACAACCCAACCCCCCAGTTCTTGGGAATCGGGTTTTTTAATGCTCAAAATTTAATTTATGATTTTAAGGCGTCTTTTAAGGCTTTGCCAGCCTTGAATTTTGGCACCACCACTTCAGGAATGTGAATTTTTTCTGAAGGATTCTGGGGGTTGACGCCCATTCTGGCCGCTCTTTTCCGCGCCGAAAACGTACCAAAGCCGGTCAGAGTTACTTCGCCGCCCCCTTTGATGGTGGCGGTAATAGTCTCTTCCACGGCGTCGAGAATTTCGGTGGTTTGATTTTTGGTTAAGCCGACTTTATTGGCGATCGCCTCGGCTAATTCAGCTTTATTCATAGAGCTTGCCTCCTTATAAGCTATTTTAGGAAAATAGCTGGTTTAATTATCTCCCTTAAATATATACCTTTTGATAAATTTTTTCAATTTTTACCGCCCGCCTTTCAGGTGGCGCCGTTTCAATGAATAAAGCATTAACGTCAACTTCGCCCGTTTCCGGAATTTTAAAAACAATCGGCGAGTCATTTAAGAATTTTTCAATGATGATTTCTTTCTGGACGCCTAAAACTGATTCCGCCGGTCCCACCATGCCCACGTCGGTAATGTAAGCGGCGCCGGCAGGCAGAATTTTATCGTCAGCCGTGGGGATGTGCGTATGAGTGCCGATTACGGCGGAAACCCGGCCGTCCAGGTACCAGCCTAGCGCCATTTTTTCCGAAGTGGCCTCGGCGTGCATGTCAACAATAATGGCCTGCAGATCGTTGAGATTGTGCTTGGCTAAAATATCGTCCGCCACCCTAAACGGGCATCTTAAATCCGTCTCATTCATAAAGACCCGGCCTAATAAGTTAATGACCAAAAGGTTCTGGCCGTTAACTTTAATGACGGCATAACCTTGATCAGATAAAGTACGCGGGTCGTTGGCCGGCGTGATCAGGAGGCTCTGGCTTAATTCAACGGCTTCAGCCACGTCTTCTTTTTTCCAGACATGGTTGCCGGAAGTAAAACAGTCAATGCCGATATTTTTCATTTCCGTCAAAGTTTTGGCCGTGACGCCCTTACCGTGAGCGATATTTTCCACGTTAGCCAGAATAACATCGGGCTGATATTTATTTTTCAGTTCAGGTAATATTTTAACCATGGCCTGGCGGCCGATTTTGGCCACAATATCACCGAAGAAGAGAATTTTCATATTAGGTAATCTGGGGGTAGGCGCTTGGGTCAGTAGTTATCTTAATAATCGCAATAATCTGACCTGCCCAGGCTACTTGATTATCTGGCATATTCAGTGATCCGTTTTTCTCTGATGACGTTCACTTTTATTTCGCCGGGGTATTTGAGCTCCGCTTCTATTTTATCGGCAATATCTCTGGCTAATTTGGTCGCCTGCCAGTCGTCAATTTCGTCGGGCGAAACAAAAACCCTAACTTCGCGTCCAGCCTGGATGGCAAAGGTTTTTTCCACGCCTTCAAAGGAGTTAGCCAGGGCTTCCAGCTCATCAAGTCTTTGCAGGTAATCTTCATAGCTGTCTTTTCTGGCGCCCCGCCTGGAACCGGAAATGGCGTCGGCCACTTTAACGATAATGCATTCCAAAGAGCTGGGAGCGTCTTCGTGGTGGCCTAAGGCGATATAAGCCAGTTCTTCCGGCAGGCCGAATTTTTTAAGAATGTCGTAACCGATTTGCGGGTGACCGCCTTGCACTTCATGGTCAACCGCCTTGCCAATATCATGAAACAGGCCGCCTTTTTTAGCCAAAGAAACGTCGGCGCCCAGTTCGGCCGCCAGCAAGCCGGAAAGATGAGCCACTTCCAGGGCGTGTTTTAACTGGTTTTGGCCGTAACTGGTGCGGTACTTTAAGCGGCCTAAAATTTGAATTAATTTTGGATCCAGTCCGGCGATGCCGATTTCTCTGACGGCGTCTTCGCCAGCCTCTTTAATGTCTAGCGCCAGCTCCTTTTTAGCTTCCTCCACCGCCTGTTCAATGCGTCCCGGATGAATGCGGCCGTCAGCGATCAGCTTATCCAGGGTCCGTTTGGCCAGATGCCTTCTGATGGGAGAAAAGCCGCTGACTAAGATGGCTTCGGGAGTGTCATCCACCACAATTTCCACGCCGGTCAGCTGTTCAATCGTTTTAATGTTTCTGCCCTCCCGGCCGATAATCCGTCCTTTCATTTCATCGTTCGGCAAATTAACCACCGTGGTGGTGGTTTCGGCGGCGTGGGAAGCGGCACAACGCTGGATAACGGTTGAGAGCAAGTTTCTGGTTTTTTCTTCAATGAAATCCGAAGATTCCGCTTCCAGTTTTTTTACCCGTTCAACCAAATCTCCTTTGATTCTCAGTTCCACATTTTCCAAAAGAACCCTTTTAGCTTCTTCCTGAGTCAAACCGGAAATTTTTTCCAGTTTGGCCAGTTGGGTTTCTTTGATTTTGATGATTTCTTCTTTAATTTCTTCCGCTTTAGCGATCTTGTCGCGGAGATTTTGTTCTTTGTTTTCCAGCTCTAGCAGTTTTTGATCAAAAGCCGCTTCTCTTTTTTCCATCCTGTCCTGCAGGTGCTTGATTTCATTGCGGCGTTCTTCCGTCTCTTTTTTGGCTTCATCTAAAGTAGCCAGAGCTTTGTCTTTGGCTTCCAGCAAAATTTCTTTTTGCCGGTTTTTGGCCTCACTGATCAGGGCCTCGGCTTTTCTTTCAGCCGAATCAACCTGCCGGACGGCGAATAATTTTCTGAAATAATAACCAATAAAACCGCCGATGGCCAATCCGGCGATCAGGATTATAACTAACATGATTCCTTCCATATTGTTTTTCCTTTATCTTTGGAACCGGAATTCAAATTGTGAGATTAAAAACTGATCTTTAATGTTTTTTAAAGATTTAGCTCAGAAAGACTATTCAAGGTTTGAGTTCTATTTTTACCCACTCTAGGAGAGTAAATTAAGGTTTAAATAGGAGGAGTATTCTCCGTGCCGTCAGCGGTGATTTTAATCTCGGTCATTCAAAAGTTTCCGGATCATTAATTTTTTAAGTGTTTTGATGATAACACTAAATTTATTGATTGTCAAGTGTGTGGGGTGTCGCGTAGGTAGGTGTCATGTAGGTAGATTCAACCTTCAAGTGCAACACCTTGATTAAATACTTCTAATGGGGTTCTCAGAACATTCTACACTTTGCTATGGCGCTGGACTCAAAAAATACCTGTTTTACAAACTCAGAAACTCAGGCCACGTCAAAGAAGAAGCGACTAGACATTAGTTTAGGGAGTTTAGACGTTACCGCTAATTTTGAATGGCAAGGTTTAAATGGACGAAGCTTACTTCAATAGTCTTTCTCTGTTGTGAGTGAAACAAGTAGGGACTAAAAAACTAGCTCATCAAATTATCTATAAAAATTCAATTAATAAAGGTGAAGCGGCTAACTTTTTTACAGTATAATATTGAGCCTAAAAGTCAGTTGCAAACAAATGGCGCAGGTATTTACAAGAAACTTGAGCAATGGTGGCCGGTAAAGCACAAGGTCGATATTCACAGAAAATTTCAGTTTAAACTGACTAGCGAGATTGAGGAAATGTTTGGTAATTTAAGGACATTCATCAGAAGAATGTACCATCATACTACCCCTAAATATCTGCCAGAATATGTGAGTGAATTTTGTATTAGATTTTTCTTACCGGAAATCTTCATTTCACCCAATAATTATTTGGCTAAAACATTATCTCTTGTACCAATTAGGTAGGTATGCCCTCGATGGCGATTCGTTTGAGTTTAAGGTATAATGCCAATATGAGTTATAAAAAACCCATTGAAACAAAGGTGAAAATAGGCAAACTGGATTTTGTGACTGTTGCTCAAAAAACCGGGGTGGCCGGCGTCACCACCAAACAATTCAGGGATCAGGCAACGGCCGTTCTGCGTCAGGCCGGGTTTAACCCCTCGGATATAAAGGGCATATTAAACGGTTCCCGGCAGATGGAACACGCTACCTTAAAGAATATTTTTCAGACTTTACATAAGGCAAAAATTACCAGCCGGGGCGGCGGCACGGTTAAGGAATATGTCACCAAAGAAAAAAATCGTCAGCTGGGCCTGATTAGACTTCACTTAAGGGAAAGGGCCGATGAGAATCAATCGGCAGTTACTGGCGTCCCAAAGAGTGGCGTTGTGGCAGATCAATCTAAAAATCACCAGCCCGCCTTACCCCAAATATCGTTAGACGGTCCGGGCGGAATTAAAAAGGTTCACGGGCGACCCGTATCTCAGAATCCCCGGCTCAGCACAACAAAACCTGCTGTATCCGGAAAAATCGCCACGCCCGAAACTGATCAGGAAATCCAGTCTTTATTGGCTGAGGCGGAAAGCCATGATTTACCCCTAGATTAGGCCAAAAAACGGGTTGTTTTTACTCATTTAAAGTCTTTACAAGAACTGTTTTTTATGATAAATTTAGGTCATATAATCCTAATTTTTTTGTAGTTTTTAATTGAATTTATGATTATTCATTATTTTGGTTTAGGCAGTTTTAGATTGCAAAGCAACGGCCTCTCCATCCTGCTTGATCCGGCGGATTCCAAAACCGGCATTAAAATGCCCCGCATGCAAAATGATCTGGTGCTTTATAGTCATCAGTCCAAAGATCCAGGGAGTTTAGAGAAAGCTTTGGTGATAAACTGCCCGGGCGAGTATGAAGCTAAAGGCTGTTTCGTTTACGGCATTCCCGTTAATCACGATGATGCGGGGCGGACGATGTTTGTCATTGAAGTTGAAGGCATGCGATTGGCTTATTTGGGGGCTTTCACCCAGGCTCAATTTACCGAAGAGCAGTTGGACCGGCTCGAGGGCGTGGACATTTTAATGTTGCCGGTTGGCGGCGGCGAATCTTTAAACAGCGAAAAAGCCGTTGAGCTGGTAAATCAAATTGAACCCAGGGTGGTCATCCCGATGTATTATCAAATGCCGGGGTTAAAATTAAAGCTGGATCCGGTGGAAAAATTTAAAAAGGATTCCGCCTATAAATCGGAAACAGTTGATAAATATAAAATTGTTAAGAAAGATTTGCCTCAGGAAGAAACCAGACTGATAATCATTACTCCGTCTTAAGTAGTATGCCTCGGCTCACCCCTAAAGAAAAATTTACCATTGGGGCTTATGTGGCGCTCTTGACCATAGCTATTTTGATTATTTGGGGATTTTTTTTGAAGTATGAATTGAAAGTGGATAAATCTCAAGAGTCAGGCGATACCACCTGGCGGTCCATTAAAGCCAGTCTGGCGGATTTGCGCCTGGCCAGCGAGGCGGGTTTGGAGGTGTTTAAAAAAAACGTCAGCCTTAATGCCGGCGACAGCCAGCCAGCTTCAACTTTAGCGGAAAGTTTTGCCTCGTTAGCGCAGTTGGAATTGGCCAAAAAAAGAACTTTGGACTGGCAGAGGTGGTCCGACGACAGCGTGGATTTTAAATATCCCGCTGACTGGACGGTCGGAACAAGCACTAATCATCTGGTGTTTGATATAGGGTCGACTGTGGACCTAGCGGCGACCATGACCCTGAGTTTTTTGGAAAATACCGCGGGCTTAACCGCCAGGGAGTGGTGGCAGAGCTCGGGGATTGAGGGTTTGACGGCCTTGCCTTTGGAAAATTTGTGGCTTGACGGCCAGCCGGCGGTGAAAATCGTTTTAAGCGATCGTGATCTGGTCTACAGTCCGGCTGGCGGGCAGATGCTGGAAATATCCATCAGCTATTTAAAAAAGACCGAAGAATTATCCCAGCAGCTGAATGATTTTATGCTGATTCTAAATTTTTTAAGCGAGTAATATATTTATATATATGAAACACAAACATTTGCCGTCATTAATTGTTATCGCTTTAAGCGTAGCAAGCTTTGCCGTTCTGGTTTCGGTCTTAGGTTTGTTATTTGCCTAATGATTGAATTTTTTTGTTTTAATTCGGACTATGACTGATTCCGTTCTTTTAGTCTTAAGTGAAAATAATAAGCAAAAAAAGTTTTCTGATCATCACGGTCGCGGCCTGGCTAGCTGACGCCGTTAACCGTTCAATCCGTGATGCAAGGAGCAGGCAACATTCTTTATTTTAAATTAATCGCCGTTTTTATTAAATATGAAAAAAAATTCCAAAAGCAAGAAACCAACTCCAGTGACGCCTAAAAAATCAAGTCCAAAAAACAAGGCGGTTTCGGACAAAAGCCTTTTTAGCAAAGACCAAAAATCCGCAGCTGCGCCGGCGCCCGCGGCTGTTTCAGCCGTGGCCGTCCCGGTCAAGCCCGGCCAGGCCAAAATTTTTGACAATAACCGCGGACAGATAGAAGTCCAGCCGATTGTTGATGAAATGAAAAGTTCCTACCTTGATTACGCCATGAGCGTTATCGTGGCCCGGGCTTTGCCAGACGTTAGAGACGGTTTAAAGCCTGTGCATCGGCGTATTTTGTATGCCATGTGGAATGTCGGTTTAAAAGCCAACGCCAAATTCCGCAAATCGGCCACGGTCGTCGGCGAGGTCTTGGGCAAATACCATCCCCATGGCGACGCCGCTGTTTATGATTCCATGGTCAGAATGGCTCAGGATTTTGCCATGCGCTATCCCTTGGTTAACGGTCAGGGCAACTTTGGCTCCATGGACGGCGACCGGGCCGCGGCCATGAGATATACGGAAGCCAAGCTGGCAAAAATTTCCGAGGAGCTTCTGTTTGATTTGGAAAAAGACACGGTTGATTTTGTGCCTAATTATGACGGTTCGCAAAAAGAACCTCTGGTCTTGCCGGCCAAGCTCCCGAGCCTGCTCTTAAACGGTTCAGTAGGCATTGCCGTGGGCATGGCCACCAATATTCCGCCGCATAACTTAAGCGAATTAATCGACGGCACCATTCATTTAATCGACCATCCCGGCGCGACCGTTGATGATTTGATGCAGTTTATCAAAGGCCCTGATTTTCCCACCGGCGCCACCGTCTTTGACATTAACGAAATCAAGTCCGCCTACGCCACCGGCAAGGGTGCTATTGTCATCAGGGCTAACGCCGAAATCGTTGAGTCCAAGGGTGGGACTTTTAAAATCATCGTTTCCGAAATTCCCTACCAGGTCAATAAGTCCGTGTTGTTGGAAAAAATCGCCGAGCTGGTTAAAGACAAAAAACTGGACGGCATCCGGGATTTAAGGGATGAGTCCGATAAAGATGGCGTGAGAATCGTGGTGGAGCTTAAAAAAGACGCCTATCCCAAGAAAGTTTTGAACGCTTTATTCAAGCATACCCAGTTGCAGGACACTTTTCACGTGAATCTGTTGGCCTTAATTGACGGTCTCCAGCCGAAAGTTTTAACCTTAAAGATGGTTTTAGAGGAATACGTCAAACACCGGCAGGTTGTGGTTTTAAGAAGAACCCAGTTTGATTTGGACAAGGCCAAAGACCGGGCCCATATTTTGGAAGGCCTGGCCAAGGCTTTGGAGCATATAGACAAAATAATCGCCATGATCAAAAAATCCAAGGATAAAGAGGCGGCCAAGGATAATTTGATCAAGCAGTTTAAGTTTAGTGAACGCCAGGCCGTGGCTATTTTGGAAATGAAGCTGCAGCAGCTGGCCAATCTGGAAAGATTACGGGTGGAAGAAGAGCTCAAGGAAAAGAGAAAGTTGATTAAAGAATTAAGCGAAATCATCAGCAGTTCCAAGAAAGTTTTAACCATCATTAAAGCGGAACTTACGGAGATTAAAGAAAAATACGGCGATGAGCGCAAGACTAAAGTGGTCAAGTCGGCCGTGGGTCAGTTTACCACCGAAGATTTGATACCCAACGAACAAAGCATCATCATGTCCACCAAGGACGGCTACATCAAGCGTTTGCCGACAGATACTTTTAAAGTGCAAAGTCGCGGCGGCAAGGGCGTGATCGGCCAGACCACCAAAGAAGAGGATATGGTAGAGTTTATGTTTTCGGCCATGACGCACGCCGATATTATGTTTTTTACCTCGCGCGGCCGCTTATTCCAGCTTAAGGCTTACGAAATTCCGCAAACCACTAGAACCGCCAAGGGACAGGCGATCGTCAATTTTTTACAGCTGGCGCCCGAAGAAAAGGTTTCGGCCATTTTATCCACTGAAGACATTTCCAATTATAAATATCTGGTGATGGTGACCAGGCAGGGCTTAATTAAAAAAGTCGCCATTGATAAGTTTCAAAACGTCCGACGCTCGGGTCTGATCGCCATTAAGCTAAAAGACGGCGACGCTTTGCAATGGGTCAAGCCTTCTACCGGCAAAGATAACGTTGTCCTGGTTTCGGCCCAGGGCCAGGCCATCCGATTTAAAGAGGAAGGCGTCAGGGCCATGGGCCGCGGCGCCGCCGGGGTGCGCGGTATTAAGTTCAAACAAAAGAGCGACGGCGTGGTCGGCATGGACATTTTGTATCAAGGCAAAGCCGGAACCGACGAACAATTGTTGGTGGTCATGGTCAACGGTTACGGTAAGCGTACGCCGCTCAAGGAATATAAAGTGCAGGGCCGGGGCGGGACCGGCATTAAAACCGCCACCGTGACCGATAAAACCGGCAACATTGAATCAGCTTTTATCGTCAAGGCTAAACTGGCAAACGAGGATCTGATTATCATTTCCGACAAGGGCCAGGTCATCCGACTGCCGTTAAAGTCAGTCAACGTCATCGGCCGGGCCACCCAGGGCGTGAGATTAATGAGGTTTAAGGAAGCGGGTGATAACGTTGCCTCGGTGACTTTCATTTAACTTAAAGTTTAGGTCAGTCAAACAAGGTCCGGCTCCCGGATCTTGTTTTAATTAAAAACCTTTTAATTAAAAACCTTAATTAAAAACCTTAATTAAAAACCTTAATTAAAAACCTTGTCAGCCTGCTGATAACATGCTATGCTGAGGTACTATTATTCATCGTTACCCGTAACTTATAATTTATTACACCTATGATGACAATCAAGCAAATATACAACCTGGCCATTGAGCTCGGCATTAAAAACGATTTAAGGGGCCAAGCGATCATCAAGCGGAAGTTAAACCGTCTTAAAAAGCAGTACGCGGAATTGAGCGAGGCCAAAAAAGCCGAATTTGATGCGGAAAAGCTAGCCAATCCTTTTTCTGATACCCGTTATTTTGGCGATCCTGACCAAAAGATTAAAAAAGTCATGGCCGGCATTGATATTGATACGGCCGAAATTTTGCTGGCTAAAGGGTTGAGTGATATTGATTTAGTCATCGCCCATCACCCTATCGGTTCGGCTTTAGCCGGCTTGCACGAAGTCATGGATTTGCAGGTGGAACTGATGGCCAAGTATGGCGTGCCGATCAACGTGGCGGAAAATTTAACTCACATCAGAATGAGCGAGGTCAGCCGTGGCATTGCGCCGGTTAATCATTATAAAGTGGTGGACGCGGCCAGGCTGTTGAATCTGCCGGTGATGTGCGTGCATACCCCTTCGGACAATATGGTGGCCAATTTTCTAGATAAATACCTTAAGGCCAATAGACGTAAAATTGAAACCGTGGGCGACATTTTGGATTTATTGAAAAAGATTCCCGAATATAAAGAAGCCATCGCGCAAAAATCTGGGCCTCGACTCTTTTGCGGCAAGCCAGATCGTTACGTCGGCAAGATCGCTTTAACCGAAATCACCGGCGGCACCGAAGGCTCCAAAGAAATTTATCAGCATATCGCTCAGGCCGGCATCGGCACTATTGTGGGCATGCATATGAAAGAAGATAACCGCGAGGAAGCCGAAAAAGCCCATTTGAATATCGTCATCGCCGGCCACATGTCTTCCGATTCCATCGGTATGAATTTATTTCTGGATGAATTGGTTAAGCGGGGCATTGAGGTGGTGCCGTGTTCCGGGCTGATCAGGCATCCCCGGGTCAAGGGCCAGAAAAAATAATGTCTTCGTTGCGGCAGGCCGGATCGCGTGATCTGGTCTTTTGGTTTGTCATTTTTTTTAAATAGTGGTAAATTTTGATTATGTCAGACAAAAAAATCATCATCTCTAAAGGTAATAATGCCGCCGCCGCGCCGTCAGCTTCTCTCAGGGCCGGGGTGGAGAAAGACGATAAGACTTTGGATTTAACCTTAAGGCCGGTAACGTTGTCGGAATATTTTGGCCAGCAAAAAATCAAGGATAATCTGGAGATTTTTATGAAAGCGGCCAGGCAACGGGGCGAGCCGATTGAACACGTGTTGTTATACGGACCGCCAGGTTTGGGCAAAACCACCTTAGCCCATATTATCGCCAAAGAAATGCAGGTTAATATCCGGGTGACTTCCGGACCGGCCATTGAGCGGGCCGGCGATTTGGCGGCCATCCTGACCAATTTGCAGGACGGCGAGGTTTTATTTATTGATGAAATTCATCGTTTGAACAAAGTCATTGAAGAAGTCCTTTATCCGGCCATGGAAGATTACGCTTTGGACATTATCATCGGCAAAGGGCCTTCGGCCAGAACTTTGCGGCTGGATTTGCCCAAGTTTACCATCATCGGCGCTACCACCCGTTATAATTTACTGTCTTCGCCTTTAAGGGATCGTTTCGGCTCCACTTACCGTTTGGATTATTATAATCCCGGGGAAATTGAACAGATTATCAACCGGAGCGCCAAGATTCTGGCGGTTAAACTGGTTGAGGCCGCCGCTAAAAAGATCGCCCAGCGTTCACGCCTGACCCCCAGAATCGCCAATCGTCTGCTTAAGCGGGTTCGGGATTACGTTCAGGTTAAGGGCGACGGCGTTATTAATGACCGGCTGGCTCAGGAAGCGCTGGCGCTGATGGACGTTGATCATCAGGGGCTGGAAGCTTTAGACCGGCGGATTTTGGAAAATATAATTGAAAAATTCAGCGGCGGCCCGGTCGGGCTGAATTCCATCGCCGCTTCGGTGCAGGAGGAAGAGGGCACGATTGAAGAAATTTATGAGCCTTATTTGCTGCAGTTGGGATTTTTAACTAGGACCCCCAGGGGCCGCGTGGTGACCGAACTGGGCTATAAGCATTTAGGGCTGGAAGCGCCGAAAGAATGGCAGAGTAAATTGATCTAACTCTGCGATCTTGGGTCCCGGTTTACCGGGCCGGATAAAAAAACCACCTACCAGACGAAAGTGCGATGTCTGATGGTGGTGTATATAAAATAGGGCGGTCTGATGACCGCGCGGATGATCATGACTATCATGGAATAGTCACGACCGGCAATCACCAAATCCGCCACCAAGTGCATGGCTGACAGGCCCAAATAAACCAGGCCGAATATTGTCAACATCTTCCCTCCATTGAATTTTAATCTGGGTTCAAGTTTAAGTCAGCCTAATATATAAAAGCATTTTTGTCAATTGTTTAAATGAAAAATGTTAAAATGAAAAAGCTGTTATTACATGTTTGCTGCGGGCCCTGCGCCATTTACGCGGCTCAGAAATTAAGAGAGGATTACGTCGTAAGCCTGTTTTTTTATAACCCCAATATTTATCCGGCGGAGGAGTATTATCAGCGTTTTGCCGCTGTTAAAAAATGGGCCGAGCGCGCCGGCTTGGAATTAATTGAAGGCCTGTTTAATCAGGCTGACTGGTTTAAGTCGGTTCAGGGCTTAGAAAGGGAGCCGGAAGGCGGCGCCCGCTGTCCCCTGTGTTTTCAGCTACGCCTGAATGAAGCCTGCCGCTACGCCCAAAATAATGGCTTTGACGCGGTCGCCTCCACTTTAACTAGCGGCCGGAATAAAAAGGCCGCCATTATAAATCCTATCGGCGTTCAGGCGGCCAGCCAGCATGGCCTGGCATTTATTGAAGCTGACTGGAAAAAGCAAGGCGGGCAGGAGCAATCCTGCCGTTTGGCCAAAGCAGAAGAAATGTATCGCCAGCATTATTGCGGCTGCCAATTTAGCCTTAATCGCTGAGATGATGGCCGCGGCCGTTTTTTATTTTTTATGAAATTATCCGACTTTAATTATCAATTGCCCCAAGAATTAATCGCTCAACAGCCGGCCAGGCCGAGGGATCATTCTCGACTGATGGTGCTTGACCGGCGGTCAAAAAAAATTGAGCATAAAGCCTTTTATAATATTGTAGATTATTTACGATCCGGCGATGTTTTGGTGCTGAATGATACCAAAGTTTTTCCGGCGAGATTGATTGGTTATCGTGAAAAAACTGGCGGGCGAGTGGAAATATTTCTTTTAAAAAGAAGCAAATTAGAAACACCGGGAACCGGACAGGAACCGAAATTAAAAATAAAAAAGTCAAGGGAGACATGGGAAGCACTCATAGGAAATCGCCGGAAAAGGGTTGGTCAAATAATCGTGTTTGCTAAAGGATTGAAATGCGAGATCATCGGGCAGGTTGATCAGTCGGTCTGGCTGGTGGAATTTAATAAGTCAGGCAGGGTCCTGGAGAGGCTAATTGATGAGTTAGGAGAAGTGCCGACGCCGCCTTACATAAAAGAACCAAAAAACAAAAGAACCAAAAAATTAAAATCAGATTACCAGACTGTCTACGCCAAGAACACCGGATCGGTGGCGGCGCCCACGGCCGGCTTTCATTTTACCGTCGCTTTGATTAATAAACTTAAAAAAAGAGGGGTACAATTTGAATTTGTAACACTACATGTTGGCCTGGGAACTTTTGCGCCGGTTAAAATCCAGAATATAAAGGAGCATAAGATGCACGCCGAATTTGCCGCGCTCTCTGCCTTAACGGCCAAAAGATTGAATCGGGCCAAAAAAGAAGGCCGGCGAATCATTGCGGTGGGCACAACCTCCGTTAGAACTTTGGAAGCTTTTTGCGATAAAGCCAACAACCTCAAAGCCGGCCGCCGCTGGGTTGATATTTTTATTTATCCGGGCTATAAGTTTAAGGCGGTGGACGGATTAGTGACTAATTTTCATCTGCCAGAGTCAACCTTAATGATGCTGGTTTCGGCCTTTGCCCGCCCTCAGGCCGGGCATCAACTGATCAGCAAAGCGTATCAGTCGGCCGTCAAAGAGCGTTATCGCTTTTATTCTTTCGGCGACGCTATGTTTATTATATAGTAAATCACGCTAGATTTAGCCAACGGGCCATTAGTCTGACGTGTAAAAGTTAAATAATATATGGATTTAGGCACACATTTGTTTACCGGAGTGGTGGCCGCCAGTTTTTGGCCCGGCCTGGATTTGCGGCAGAAAATTTTGGTGGTTTTATTTGCGATTTTGCCGGACAGCTTTGAATGGCTACATCAGCTGGCCAGAAAGCATTACGATAACGACGGTCATTTAGTGGCTGAAGATTATAACCGCTTGTCCAAAAAGATTGAGGGCCATTGGTATTTATGGCCTTATAATTTTTTTCATAATCTTTTTGGACCGTTGATTTTTTTGGTCTGTTCAGTTTATTATAATTGGACTTTAGCGTACAGCCTGATGTGGTTATCACACTTATTATGGGATTTGCCTTCTCATAAGATTAAACTGGGTTTAAAATTGTGGTGGCCGTTTTATCAAAAGAGAATTCACGGTTTTTTTGACTGGTGGCTGGTAAAATTTTTTAGGGGCTGGGAACTTTTAGGCTATTGGGCTATTTTAACGATTATGTCCGTTATTTTAATTAGAAGTTTCTGGTAGGCCATTGTTTATTCTAGAAGTTGCCCAGCGCAGGTTGCCTGATATAACAGCGGTATTTTAATTTTCGTCCGACATATTTTTTATAACAAAAACCCTGCATTAGAAGCAGAGGTTTTTGTTTTTGTTTTTGTCGAGCTTAAGCTCGATGGAGCAGTCGTTGTTAATGATTCGTTTAATGGATAGTCAAACGAATTTCCAAAGCTTGAAGCGTTTATGCTTTGGAAAAATATTAATCCCTTTTTATCTCCGCACCACTTTTTGTCTCCATCAGGGATCATTAGAGACAAAAAGTGGTGCGGGACTTGATTGTTTGTCCTGGTTTTTTAGCCAAGACACAAGGTTGGTCAACGAGATGCTCGTTTAATTGTGCAAAGAACATTATTTCAAATCGATTTGTCGTTTTGAAATAATCTTTTTTGGCAATCAAAAAAGGCTATTCCATAAGATAGCCATCCTCTAGCAAATTGGTGGTTTGATTTTGCTTAATCTCTTGCGGCAGTTCAGGCAGAGTTTCCGCTTCAACCCGGTGGGACTGTTCAAATGATTGTGAGGCTAGAGTCATCAATTCAGCGGCGCCGATAACAATCAGGAAACAGATCACTAGATACAAAAAAATGTGCGTTTTTTTATTTTTCATTTTTATTTTTGTTGAGCTAAGCTCGATTTGTCTGGCTTTAGCTGGATTTGGCCCAGACAGACTTTTTGTTTTTAGGGGCATTTTTAATGCCTTCTAAAGATAGTTTAGCATATTTTTTTAGGTTTGTCAATTAAAAAAAGGCCGGTCATTTTCTTGACGGGCCTTTTATGTTTAAATTTTCCCAGTTAAACTCCATTTATTCAATATCGGCGAGAGTGGAGAGATCGGCATCAGAAACGCCTAAACTTTGGTGGCGCATAATTTCATAAGCTTTATTGCCATCCGGCATATAGGTCACTGTGCCGTTAGGGTTGACAAAATAAGCTTCACCATGAGCCTTGACTCTAAGGACAATCCGTCCGGCTAAACGCTGGCGGAGTTCCTGACCTTTTACGGTCCCACTCATTAATTCCAGAAAATCAGCTTCATTAATGCCCAGGCCTTCTTGTCTCATTAATTCATAGGCCGAAGAACCGTCTTTTAAGTATAAAACCTTTTGGGTTTTAGGCGACACGTAAAATGCCTCGCCCTTGCCTTCGGCTTTGAGGATGATTTTGCCTTCCAGACGATCATAAAGGTTTTTGGCTTTCGTATCAGCTTTAGGTTCGTAAACTTCAATTTTTTCCGTTTTTTCCATTTGTTGGTCGGCAGTATTTTGCTCAACCGGCGTGTCAGTTTGGCAGGCATTAGAAGTATTCTCGCAATAATTTATTGGCTGATTTGGGCTAACTTCCGTAACTTTGGCGCAGTAATGATCAAAGGTGAATAGATAACCGCGGCCTTCTTCATTATCAATGGCGCAAACTTTTTCAGTTTCGTTATTGTAGAGTTGATAACTCAGTAAACCTTTTTTGATGTCAAAATAATTAAGATCAGAGCAAGGAGTCAGGTCAACCTGACAGGCCAAATTGGTTGTCTGGGTGTAAGTGTTATTGGCGTAAATTGTGATGTTGTCGTTATAATTTGTTTCTTTGGCATTAACATTTGGCTGAAGATCAAGCGAAAGATACATGGTATCCATTTGTGAGGTGGTAGCTTGAAAATTAGCGGTAGAACAGATTTCCTCTTCCACGCTTACGCCCGGTTGATAGGTTAACGTATTGGCGGCAAAGCTATGGCCGCAAGCGATGACGCCTAGTTGGTCAGTTGTGGCTTTTCCGTTAGTGTCAAGAGTAAGGTATTTGTTGGTGCTTTGCCAGGTTACATTGAGATAAGGTTTATCTTGACTGCTGACGGTAACAGGGCCTTGCCCGATATTGGTCACCGTGGCCCAAACTCTGACACGGTCCCCGGCCTGAGGTTTGGCTGGTTCCAGGCGAACCTTGGAAATAATTAAATTGCCCATTTCAGCATTTACGCTTGAAGACGGTTGAGTGATATTTAACCCTGCAACTTGAAACCAATAAGTATAAGTAACCTGTCTGGCTACGCCATAAGTTTTGGCGCAATAAGATTTATCCAGACCGCAGTATAAGGAAACCTCCAGGCGATAAAGACCGGTGGTAAAAGGCCCGATTGGTCCGGTTGTCCAATAGCCATTGTTATATTCGGTATTGCCTCCGTAAACTGTCTTGGCATCGGTGTAAACCTCTTTTTCCGTGAATTTAGTAACATATGCCTGCATGGAGAATCCTTTAGTCTGCATAGCTAAGGAGCCGTTTTTTTCCAGGGCTTTAATGGTTAAGTTAAAGCTTTCATCAGTGCCATACGTTTGTTTGACACCTTCAATATTCATGCTGAAGGGTATTTCCGTTTCGCCGTCAGTATCTATTATTTCCGGTTCGTTTTGGCCGGAAGTATCAGACGATTGATTATCATTGGCGTTAACAGTTTTACATTCGCCGCGATAGTCAATTACCGCCTGGCGTTGCGAGGCGAGGCAACTATTAGAGTAGGTTTTGCCATCCGTGCCGCAGACTGGGTCATAATCCGTGGTGCAAGCCGAAGCTTCATTTTGGCTTGCCGTTGGCGCGGTTAATGTTTGATTATTTTCCTTGACCTCCACTTTTTTGACTAAACTGTTATTATTTTCATCAGACTCTTTAGTGGCATTATATATGTCCGCGCTGGCGGTTATTTCATAAGATCCGGGTTTAATCAAATCAGTTTTTATGTATGCCACCTCTCCCGGTTTAAGTCCATTTTTATTAAATAACTGGCCGCCATACCATGTTTTACCGGAGAGTTTATCGATCGCTTTGACCCAGATGGTGCTATAGGTGGTTTCCGTGCCGATATTTTTCAGAGCAACTTTCAAATAAAACGCGCCTGTAAGATGATCTGTTAGTTCAGTAGCCTGAACATCATAGATAATCAAATCGGCTAGGCCCATACTATCATCAGTATCCTCGGCTTGAGTGTTGACAGAAGCCAAAACGTCCCCCGAGATCATAAAAGAAAACATAATGACAGAAATAATCAGGAATTTTTTAAGTTTTTTCATAATTTTTTAAATTAATTAAGTTTAACTTTTTTATTAAACCTGTTGCTTAATAATAATTTTATTGAATCATCCGCTTCCATGAATTCTGTGATTCTCAGTTCTTGGAGATATGGTAATTCTAGAGTCCGTTGGAAATGAGCACCGCTTGGCCATCACAATCCTCAAGCTTGTTGCGGAATACATCGGCGGTGATCCAAAACCTCTTAATTCTGCCGATTGCGTGCTCTACTAATAAATATAACGCACGGACAGGAAAAATATTTCATTTATGATTTTGGGCTTAACCAGTCAAAAAGCGAGGATTTTTTAAGGACATAAAAAGTGACTTCGGTAGTCTGACAGCCTGATTGTTCGCTTAATACTTTTTTTTCGTAAGCCAGAGTCGTTTCATCCAATACTAGCATTAATTTTTTATACTGATCTCCGGTAGTGTTGATCTTAATCGTGACTTGTTTGGCCGCCGAGTTGATTTGTTTTATTTGGATGCCGAGATCGCCGATAATTTTTTCGGACTGTTTTTGGATATTTAAAATATCTTTACCGTAAACAATAATTTCCATTTTATTTTGGCAGCCGGCGGCGGTAGGCTGGGCGGCTTGTTTCTCCGGCGGAGGGCTAACCAAAGTTTCGGTCGCCCAAACCGGCGTTACTTTAAGTTCCGCGGGCTCTGAGGCCGAAGGTTGTGGGCTGACCGACAGCTGGTAGTCAGCAGCCGGCCGAGTTGGCGGGACTGTTTCTTTGAGCTTAATTTCAGACTCTGCCGCTTTGGCGGTTTGGGCAGGTTCAGGTTGCTTAGCCGGTTCATTTTTAAGAAAATTATCATGAGCAAAATCTGCCGATTGTGTTTGGTCCGGCGCAGTCGGTGATAGGTTTTTTATTTGTGTCTGATAAATGACGGGCTCTTGGCTGGGCGCGGGCTGGGCTGACTGTGTTTCCGCGGCCGGAGTTTTTTTATAGGCTAATTTTGCCGATCCCGTAACTTGATTGCCGGTTTTATCTGACGACAAATCGTTGGGTCCCGCGGGGCTCGTTGGTGTTTCCTGAGACAGCAGGTAGTTGACTTCCCAAATCAGCCGTTGGCGTTCGTCATCCGTCATGGTTTCAAAAACTATTTTTTTAGACTCGAGTTTAACCGAGGCGTCGTCCGGTTGGCCCGCCTGATTGCCTGGACGATTATTGGTTTTATCGGCGGCAACCGTTAGGCCGGTTATTTTTTTTACCCCCTCAGTCACGGTTTCGGCCGCCAGTTTAACTTGTTGGCTCACGGCCGGCACGGCCGTGGTCTTAATATATTGATACGGTTTAATGTCCACGCCAACATATTCAGCGGCTTCAGCCAGCATCACCAGCAATAACAAAGTGGCCGGCGTGGTCAGCCAGAGCCATTTTAAGGAAAAGATTTTTTAGATTTTGGCTCAGGCTTGGCCAAAGCTTGCTGCTTTAATTTCAATGCCAAAGCCAATTTAAAATCATCATTCCCGCGGTTAAGCGCCCGGCCGAGTTTGCGGAGGTCATTAATCAAAAGCTGGTTTTTATTTTTTTCGTTGAGCAAATCCATATTTTATAGATTGATGATTTTTCTGACCTTTTTTAAGGCGCGGTGCAGTTTAACGCCCACGGCATTAACTGACAGGTTGAGAATTTCCGCAATTTCTTCGTAACTTTTTTCCTGAAAATATCTTAGGGCCACCAGGTTTTTTTCAAAATCCGGCAGTTGGTCTACCGCTTTTTTTAGTTCCGTGATCCTGATTTGTTCGTCAAAGTCGGCGTAAGGCTCCAGAGGCGGCAGTTGCTGATCAGCCAGGCTGATCAAGGTTTCCTCTTCGGTTACCACCAGCCTGTTATGTTTGCGGTAATAAGAATTAAGGTTATTGATGGCGATGCGGTAAAGCCAGGCGCCAAAGGAAACATTACGCCACCTGAATTTAGCCATGTTTTCCAGGGCGTTTACAAAGGTTTGCGAGGTAATGTCTTCTGCCAGTTCCACTTGGCCGGCACGGGCTAAAATAAAATGGTATATTTTATCAAAATAGAGCTGATAGAGTTTATTAAAAGCCGCGGGGTTTTTTTGGGCATTTATGACCAGCTCGCGTTCCTGCGACAAATCCGTCATCTGCGTAAGTACTCCTTTATCATAAGTTATAACGCTTAAGTGTTAAAAATATTTCAAAACCCTAAAAGGTTATTTATATGCACCGTGCTACTTTTATTATGATATTAAACATAAAAGTGGCGCTTATGAATACCCTATGAAACGGCGCTGGATTTATTGAACAAAAAGCAGGCCACGTCGCCATCCTGGATTTCGTAGTTTCGGCCTTCGGTTTTAATCAGGCCGACTTCTTTGGCCTTAGTTTCGCCGCCGGCTTCGAGCAGTTTGGCCCAGTTGACGATTTCCGCCCTAATAAAGCCTTTTTCGAAATCGGTATGAATCCGTCCGGCGGCCTGGGGGGCTTTGGTACCTTTAACAATGGTCCAAGCGTGGGCTTCCTTGGGCCCGGCGGTAAAGAAAGTCAGGAGATTTAAAAGGTTATAAGATTGTAAGATCAATTTATCCAAACCGGTTTGGGCAATGCCGGCGGCTTGAAGATATTCCTTGACTTCATTTTCCGGCAATCCGGCCAGATCGGCTTCCAGTTTGGCACAGACAGTCAAATAAGGCGTTTGGGCTCCGGCTATGGGTGTGGTTAAATTTTCTTCCGCTACGTTATAAACGTAAAGCAAAGGCTTGTAAGTCAGAAGGTTCAATTCTTTGACGAATTTTTTGTCTTCTTCGGCCAGGGTTAAATTTATGGCAAATTTTTCGGCCGCCAGAGTATTTTTAAGCTCTTGAATGATTTCAATATTTTTCAGCAAGTTTTTATCGGCTGAGCCCTTGACCTGTTTTTCCAGATTATTCAGCCTTTTATTGACGGTGTCCAAATCGGCCAAAATCAATTCCCAATTGATGGTTTTGATATCGTCTTCAGGATCAATTTTGCCGTGGACATGGATAATATCGTCATTTTTAAAATCTCTGACGACCTCAACAATGGCGTCAACTTCCCGGATGTGGGATAAAAATTTGTTGCCCAGGCCTTCGCCCTCGGAAGCGCCTTTGACCAGGCCGGCGATGTCCACGAATTCAATGGTGGTGGGCACGGTTTTAGGCGCCTGATAGAGTTGAGTCAGCCGGTCCAAGCGTTCATCCGGCACGGCCACCACGCCGATATTTGGTTCAATGGTGCAAAAAGGATAATTAGAAGCATCCACCTGTTTTTTGGTTAGGGCGGTGAAAAGGGTTGATTTGCCGACGTTGGGCAGACCGACAATGCCGATGGAAAAACTCATTTAGGCTGACGTTAATTGATTACTAGTGTAATAGAATAACGGCGTTTTGGCAATGTCAACCAGCCATTTGTCAATCATGATAAAGGCGGATATAATGAATAAAATATGATTGACGATCTGAGACTGTTGGCTGGCAGATTACTTTTATCCAGCACCTTTTCTAATACCCTGCGGTCTTAGCCAACCCTACCCTGAAGTATAGTTAAATATACTTCAGGGGGGTGTTTAGGAATATCCTTACCGCAAAGGTGCTGGATTTATTGACGCTGGGAGTTATTACCGACGCTTCCGGCCCGACTCTTATTTTGCCTTTTGCTCCGGTTTTGGCACCGGCGCTGGCTTAAAAGCAAGTTTAAGGGTAAGATAAAGTCAATTAATTATTATGCTCCCAAAAAATTAATAGCCATCAACCGAATTTATTCCATCATCCTGTAACTGATAATTAAAGATTGAGCTAACATTAATCATCCAATTATGATCAAGAAAACATTTTTAGCCAACATCAAAAAAAATCTGGACACCTATCAAAAAGAAAGAAACGTGATTATCAATCAGTCGCGGCAGATTTTGCAGGCCGCTAAAAAAAGCATTTTCGCCTGGCACCGGCTGGATCAAAAACAGGCCAAAAACGCGCTGGCCGAAGCTGAAAAGGTTTTAAGCAGTTTGGGTAAAACCTATAATAAAGCCAGCCGTTTGAAATTTGAAGGCAGTTTTAAGGCGGCGGTGGAGGAATACGTGGAAGCCAAATTGTTCAGTTTGGTGATGAACAAAAAAAATATTGAGGCCATCAAGCTGGATAACATCGGGCCGGAAGAATACATCGGCGGCTTGTGCGATTTAACCGGCGAACTGGTGCGGCAGGCGGTTTTGCAGGCAACTAAAGGCAATTTTAAGGAATTGGAAAGGTATCGTTCAATTGCCGAAGAAGTGGTGGGATTTTTGTTAACTTTATATTTAACCGGCTACCAAAGGCAGAAGTTTGACGACGCCAAGCGTAATCTTAAACGTTTAGAGCAAATTATATACGAAGTGAGATTGCGCGGTTAAAAAATCTGACGCGGTTGGCATCTTACTTACGCCAGAGCGCTTTAATATTTAAATTATGAGGAAGCACGTATTATCCAGATCCATCAGAAAATACATCCGCCGGCAGAAAGCCCAAATCCGCCGGAAGTTTTCTGGTAATCAAGAAGCCGAAATGAAGATTAAGGAATTAATGGGTAAGTTTTTTAGTCAGCAAACTTAATGAGTAAATTTGAACAACCTCAAGCGCCTTTTATTATTGAGCAAGGTCAGCTTGAACATCCAGGCAGAGTTTATATTTGATGAAGGTGAAATGATGCGTGAAATCGGTCCGGATATTATGGAAGATTTGGAAACCATTTAAAATCAGGATCTTAAAAAAACAGCTGAAAGGTATGGCGTAGTTTTTGTGCATGCTACTCATCCCACATATATTCCGGAAGAAAACTCCCCATTACGCGGACAAAAAAACGTTACCTGGGACCAAAAAGTCAGAATCGTGATGAATACAAAACCGGAAATTTCATGTTCAGCTATTAAGCCCGGGGATGGAAGATATATGTTTTGGTCGCATGCTGGCGTGGTGCTGTCCGGGGGAACTATTAAATATGCCAGCGTAAGTGATGGCGGCACCCAAGTAAACAAAGAAGGCAAAAGAACCTTTAATAATAATGGAGACAGTCTTGGACAACAGGTTTCCCAGACTTTTAATTCAGAGTACGGACATTATAATGAATTTGTGGTGGCGGATCCACATGTAGCAGGTCTGTTTATAGTTTCTTCGGATCCGGAAGATAAAACTTTGCATTATGACGATATTGTCAGCTATGATGAACTCATAAAAATGGCGGAAGAATTTAACTTACCGGCTTATGTTTTTTATAAAGGCGAATTATATGAGCTAAAACAAGAAGAAATTGAAGTCGAAGTAAGGAGAAGTTATTATTATCAGGATAAGGAGCCCGAGGAGGGAAAATATGAAACTTATCATAAAATTACCAGCCAGCAGCGAAAAGAATTATATGATCAGGGATATATACTTAATGACAAAGTGGTTATCTCTGACAATGCTTCATCCGGCTTTGAAAATAAAAAAGTCAGGTTAAAAGTTTTTAAAATGGATAAAAAAGCTGATATTTATAAGGAAGAAGACAAGGATGACTAAAACCTTTGTTTTACAAAATCAGAAAAAATCTGCTGATTTTAAAATTGATTATCAAAAGGAGCTGAATCAGGAACAATACCGAGCTGTGAGTGAGGGCAATGGCCCTTGTTTAGTCTTAGCCGGAGCAGGTTCGGGCAAAACCAGAACTATTGTCTACCGGGTGGCTTACTTAATTGAACACGGGATTAAATCGGAAAATATTTTATTAGTCACCTTTACCAATAAGGCGGCCAGGGAAATGCTGGAGCGCGTTGAAGCCTTATTGGGCCGGTATCCGGATAAGCTGTGGGGTGGCACTTTTCATCATATCGGCAATCGTTTGCTCCGGCAATATGCCGTGAAAGTCGGCTATGAGCCAAATTTTACTATTTTAGACGAGGAAGACAGCCAGGCCTTAATCAAAGTTTGTCTTAAAGAAGCTGGCATTGATCTCAAGGCGCGCCGTTTTCCTTCAGCGGCGGTGATTAAAGATCTGATCAGTTTTGCCAAGAATTCCCAGATTCCCCTGATTGAGGTCATAACAACCAAGCATCCCAAGTGGCTGGAGATTGAAAACCAGATACAAAATATCAGCCGGCAGTACGAAGTCAAAAAACAGAAAAATAATTCCATGGATTTTGACGATTTACTGGTTAACTGGCTTAGGCTGTTAAAACAGGAGCCGGCCATCAAGGATCGTTTAGGCACCCAGTTCCATTACATTTTGGTTGACGAATATCAGGACACCAATTACATTCAGGCGGAAATTATCAAAGAACTGTCCTGCGTCCATCATAATGTTTTGGTGGTGGGCGACGACGCCCAGAGCATTTATTCTTTTAGGGCGGCGGACATCGGCAACATCCTGAATTTTCCCGCAAATTTTCCGCAAACCAAAATTTTTAAACTGGAAACCAATTACCGTTCCACGCCGGAGATTTTAAGCGTGGCCAACAAGGTTATCAGCCAGAACGTCAATCAATACCCAAAATTGCTGCGACCGATGCTCAAGAGTTTCGTCAAGCCGAATCTGGTGCCGGCAACCTCGGCCGCCGAAGAAGCCCAGTTTATCAGCCAGATGATTTTGCAGCTTCGGGACGAAGGTCTGGCTTTGAATAAAATGGCGGTTTTGTTTCGGGCGGCTTACCACAGCCAGGAACTGGAATTTGAGCTGACCAAGCGCGACATTCCTTATGATTACCGCGGCGGCGTGCGGTTTTTTGAGCGGTCTCATATTAAGGATGCCTGCGCTTTTTTAAAAGTCATAAATAACCTTAAAGATGAAGTCGCCTGGCTGAGAGTGTTAAATTTACAGACGGGTATAGGCGAGGTCACGGCCGGCAAAATATATCAGAGGCTCAAGGATTTAAAGACAATGGCGCAGGTCAGCCGGCTGGATATTTCCGATATTTTAACGCCTAAGTCCGCCATCGGCTGGCGAGGGCTGGCGGGAATTTTTGACGATCTAAAATCCGTTATTGACGATCAGTCGGTCTCAGAGCTGATCAGAGCCGTGGCTAAGTCCGACTATCAGAATTATTTGGAATCGCAGTTTCCCAACTGGCAGGAGCGTCTTGAAGACCTGGAGCAATTGGCCAAGTTCGCCGAAAATTACATGTCGCTCAACGCTTTTTTGTCAGAAATCAGCCTGCAGGAAGGCTTTGGCGCCGACCGCGGCCAGGCCGGCCGGGCCGATGAAGCAAAGTTAGTCTTAACCACCATCCATCAGGCCAAGGGTTTGGAGTGGGAAGTGGTTTTTGTCATTAATTTGATTGATGCGGCTTTTCCCAACCAGCGCGCATTAAGCGAAGACGGAGGGCTGGAAGAGGAACGGCGGTTGTTTTATGTGGCCATCACCCGGGCAAAACAGCAGCTGTTTTTTAGCTACCCCGTAACCGGCAGCCACGCTTCTATGTATTTAAATACGCCTTCGCAGTTTTTAGGCGAGATTCCGGCAGAGTTAATGGAGAAAGTTAAGTTGATTGACGATAGCCGCTGGATTAAAAATGAAGACTTAGACGATGGCGAGGTTCAATATTTGCCCGAAGTTTAGCGTAGCCATCAAAGAATCAAGAAAACAAGAAATCAAGAAATCCTTTAGACTTCGCTCAGGGCAGGCAAGAAAACAAGAAATTAATAAAACAAGAAAATAAAAGGACAGACTTGATTTTTGAAGAGTGGTAACGGCAATCAGTGCGTTTCTTTTTTTTGTTTAAATATGTTAAAATATTAAAACTTATGAAAGTTATTTATGAAAATCAGCGGCTTAGTTATTAAAGGCAAAGGCGAAGGCGTGACCTTGGGTTTTCCTACGGCTAATCTTAAAATTACCAGCCCTTTAGCTTTAGAAAACGGCGTTTATGCGGCCGTGACTACATTGCAGGGTAAAAGTTATCAATCTCTAGCCGTCAGAGGCATGGCCGGCGATTTAGAGGTTTATCTCCTGGGTTTTGTCGGTGATTTATATGATCAAAAATTAGAGGTGGAGCTGGGAGTTAAAATCAGCGATTTAATTGAAGCCACCGGCCGAGACGAGTTGGTAGCTAAAATTGAAACGGATATTGAGCGGGCAAAGGCATATTTTAGCCGGCGCGGATAGTTCACTCGCCTGCGCTACCTCCCACGCTACCTCCTACGCTACCTCCTACGCTAAAGCTTCGGCGGTCAAGAAAGCTTCGGCGGTCAAGAAAGCTTCGGCGGTCAAGAAAGCTTCGGCGGTCAAGAACGCTTAGGCGAAGCCGGCCGATCATCACTGATTAAGCCGTGATGACCGATGGGGAAGATTATTTAACCTTATTAACTATTGATCCGGATGAGTGATAAATTAGTTTTGGACCTGGAAACCAAGCAAAGCTTTGATGAAGTCGGTGGCTTTCATAATACCGCCAAACTGGATGTTTCCTTATGCGGCGTTTATTCTTACGAACATGATCAGTATCGTGCTTTTAAAGAACCTGAATTTGCGGAATTGGGGGACTGGCTTAAAAGCGCTTCGTTGATTATCGGTTTTAACAGCAAGAGTTTTGATTTTACCGTCTTACAGAAATATTATAAATTTAAACTGTCCAAACTGCCGCACTTGGATATTTTAGAAGAGATCAGCAGAACTTTAGGCCATCGCTTGAAGCTGGAATCATTGGCTCAGTCAACTTTGGGCGAGGGCAAGTCGGGCACGGGCTTAGACGCCATTTGGTATTATAAAAACAACCAGTGGGACAAGCTGGAAAAATATTGTCTGGATGACGTCAGGGTCACCAAGGAGGTTTATGAGTATGGCAAGCGCCATGGCCATTTGTGGTACGACAAAATGGGCCACAAAGAGCCGATTCCGGTTCGTTGGGGCAACGGGGAAAACATCAGGGAGCTGCTGGTGAAATCATTCAAAAACGGCGAGCAGGTAGAGATTGATTATTTAAAAACCGAAACGGAAGAGCGGCAGAAAGTCACCATTGATATCAAGCATATCAGCCAGAATCAGGTGCAGGCTTTTTGTCAGCGGCGGCAGGCGATTAAGGTGTTTAACATAGATAAGATAATTAACGTCCAGACGGTGGGGCGGCAGGAGCATTTTCAGAGCAAATTATTTTAAGTCGCGAATGACGCGCGAATAACTCATGCATATGTCACGTTTAATTTTTTCATTATTGCTGGCGTTGGTCTTAATCACGGCTTGCGGCGTGGCACGGCCCAAACCGGAGTTTGACCTTGCCAAGGTGAACATGGGCTTGGAGTCTGGTCTGGCTTTAAATAAGGCCTATGATTTGTATCACCAGGCAATAGAAAACGGCCAGGATTTGTCCGATGGCCCCTGTTTGTCTAACAGCTTGCATGGCAATCCAGATCATCCTCAAACCATGTGGGTGCTGGATATCGCACATAATCCACGAGAGCCGGCCGATAATCAGCCGGTCAATCAATGCCAGGCTTACCGTGAAGGCTTGGCGGAAAATTTTATTGAACTGGATCCCGCCGGCCAGCTGATTCGTTTATACTCCCCGTCCTTATCAAATAATTAATGTTCAATCATTGATTAAATATCGATGAACAATGAGCAATGGTGTTTAATAGTAGGTTTGATATGATATTTATACAGTTTGTAAGAATAAAACCGAAGCAAAAAAGATAGCCACAATGTTGCTTAAATTAAAGTTGATTGCTTGCGCTAATTATTGGCCGGCAGAGTCAGTTTACCGTTGGCAGAATAAAATCGTTAACGGCCGGGAGGTTGTTCTTATTTTAAAAACCAGGAAAAATTATTACAAAAAAATCGAGGGTTTAATTAAAAAAATGCATAGCGATGAAACGCCGTGCCTCTTAAAAATAATGCCGGCGCAGGTTGAGCCGGACTATTTAGCCTGGCTGAAGCGCGAGACCCGGATTATTTGAGCCAGCCAATCATAAATAAAAAAAGCCCGCAACTATTTCGCGAGCTTTTGGTGTTTTCCGAGGAGGCGCATCAATATAGACTGCGCCATAATTTTTTTATTATCGGAAGCTGGTCGCCCTCTGCTTATGATCTGGCCATTTTTTTCTATGGTCAGGTCACAAAAACTAAAACTCCCGGGACTCAGGACCGTTATCCGGATTTTTTCATGGCTCAGTTCTCTAAGCCAAATCCAAGACTTCATCCCTGACGTGCCGATTTGAAACACGGATTCAAATTTTAAAATGGAGCCCAGTGAGCCATAGCGCCTAATCAGGCCTGCCATGACTTCTGCTTGGAAAACCCGCTCCGTTAAGGGTTTTATATTATTCGTTAATTCCTTCAGAATTTTTTCTAACCGGTCTTGATCTGATCCTGGACTGGCCATCTTCGCTCCCTGTTGGTTGTTTTTAAAATGGACGAATCGTAAAATTATATACGATAATAGACTTTTCGGCAACCTCGTGTATTTGAGCGACAGGCCCGCAATGGCAGTTCGGGCAAGCCAGGCAAAATTTGTCCGCCGCCTCTGAAGTTATAAATATATTTCTGGAGCCGGGCGATCATACTGCAGACCAGGATATAAGGGAAATTGGTCCGTTAATTCGCGGACTGTTTTTTTGACCTCATTTTTGACTTTATCATCAGTGATATTCTTTAAAGTCTTGGCGATCAGCCGGCCGATAATCTTCATGTCTTTTTCCTTAAAGCCCCTGGAGGTCAGGGCGGGCGTGCCCAGCCGGATGCCGGAAGGATCAAAGGGGCTGCGAGTGTCAAAGGGCACTGTGTTTTTATTGCAGGTGATGCCTACTTCATCTAAAGTTTTTTCCGCTTCTTTGCCGGCCACCCCTATATTGGTCAAATCTACCACCATCAAATGATTGTCGGTTCCGGCAGTAACCAGATCCAAGCCTTCATTCATCAGGCTGTCTGCCAGGGTCTTGGCGTTTAAGACAATCTGACGGGCGTAGTCTTTAAATGCCGGCTGGGAGGCTTCGTAAAGGGCCACCGCGATGGCTGCGGTGGTATGATTGTGGGGGCCGCCTTGCAGGCCGGGGATAATGGCCCGGTCAATCAGGGTGGGAATGTTTTCTTTGGTGCGTTCAACTTTTTTAGTTGGCGAGGAAACTGTGCCGTGGGAAAGGATCATGGCGCCCCGGGGCCCCCTCAAGGTTTTATGGGTGGTGGTTGTTAGCACGTCGGCGATTTCGGCCGGTGAAGGATGCACGCCGCCGATAATCAAGCCGGCGATGTGGGCGATGTCGGCCATAAAAAAGGCTCCGACGGCATCCGCGATCTCTTTGAATTTTTGCCAGTCAATAATTCTGGGATAAGCGGTAAAGCCGGCGATAATCATTTTGGGCTTGTGCTTGACGGCCAGGCTTTTGATTTCATTAAAATCCAGATAGCCGTTTTTGTCGGCGGTATAATTAATGGCGTTGTATAGACTGCCGGAAAAATTGACTTTTAAGCCATGGGTCATGTGTCCGCCAAAAGCCAGGTTGGCCCCCAAAACCGTATCGCCAGGATTTAGGAGGGCGAAATAAACAGCCAGGTTGGCCGGTGAACCGGAATAAGGCTGGACATTGGCGTGGTCCACGCCGAAGAGTTGTTTGGCTCTGTCAATAGCCAGCTGTTCAATCTGATCAACGTATTGGCAGCCGCCGTAATACCTGCGGCCGGGGTAGCCTTCCGAATATTTATTGGTGCCGATCGAGCCCAAAGCCCGCAGAACTTCCATGGAAACGAAATTTTCCGAAGGAATCATTTCCAGCCCCCTTTGGCTGCGCTCCAGCTCTTTTTGTAAAAGTTGAAATAGTTGCGTGTCGTTATCCATTTTTGATTTTATTAATTATATAATCAACGTTAGGTTGTCTGTCTGCGGGCAGCCGGTCCAAAGGAAACCAGCCCCAGCTTTCTATATCTTCGGCCGGAGTTATTTCGCCGAGGCGCCGGGCCAGAAAGTGAACCAATATGGCCAGGCCTTTGTCTTTTTTGGGCTGTAAATAAACATCAATGATTTTTTCAATCTCAATGTCAATCCCCATTTCTTCTTTGGCTTCCCTGCTGGCCGTGGCGGCCACCGTTTGGTCAAAATTCTCCATTTCGCCCCCGCAAAATTGCCATTTAGGCTCGGGTTTGGCGGCGGTCGGCTTATGCTTGTTTAATAAGGTTTGTAACTGACCGTCGCGGTTTTCGATAATCACCGGCCCGGCCGCAATCAGGGAATTTGGAGGCAGGTTCATAATTTTAATAATCAATCTTGGTTATGATAATCTGATTATAGCACGATAAATGTCAGGCATAAAATTACGGTTTCCCCGGTCCAATCTCCCGGTTAAGCCCAATTATTAACATCCAAAACATTCCAATTTTTGGGATTTGGCGTCAACCTCAAGGTTTTTGATCATGTAGGTGCCCTGCAGTTTATAACCAAGTTTGCGGTAGTACGGCCGGACGCCAATGCCGGCAATGACGGCGATTTTACTCAGCTTATTTTTTAGGGCGACTTTTTCGGCAATTTTCATCAGCCGTTTGCCAAAGCCCGTATGTTGAATTTGCGCCCGCCGCTGTTTAACCGGCACCAGCGGTCCGTAAGTATGGATTTCCCTGACCAGCAAAGCATTTCTTAGCTCCGGGATAAAATTATTTTTTAATTCCGCCGGGCCGTTGAGGCGGAGGCGGATAAAGGAGTAGAGTTTTTCGCGTTTGGCGCTTTCGTAAGAAATAAAATATTCCGTGCCGCCGGCCGCGGAATATTGCTGGGTAAACAGTTTGGCTTTTTTCAGGTCAGCCAGGCTCTCTCTGGCCTCGCGACAACGCATGCATTTGCATTTTAAATTTTTTTTCTTAAGTTCGGCCTGAAGAAATTCTCTTAAATTGGTAATCTTGTTGCCGCCGGCTATACTTTCTTTGGGAATGTCCCTGATCAGGCGGTTAATTCTGACGTAGTAGGGCACGGTCAGTTTGATTTTAATCAGCAAGGCGGCAAGTTTTTCCGGCGCATAGGGCCGGTATTGGCCCGAGCTGAACCATTGATAAAGAGGGGCGTATTCATTGACCACGGTGGGGTAAATTTTAATCTGGTCGGGCTGAAAATTAGGCTCGGTAAAGAGTCGGTGGAACATTTTTAAATCTTTTGCCGGCGTGGAACCCGGCAGATCCGGCATCAGATGATAGTCAACTTTAAATCCGGCCGTTTTTAACAGTTTGGTGGCCGCTACGGTTTGTTCGGCGGTATGTCCGCGCCGGACTAGCTTAAGAATTTGATCGTCTAAATGCTGAACGCCGATTTGCACTCTGGTAACGCCCAATTCTCTGAACCGTTTAACCTCCGCTTGATTAATCAGATCGGGCCGGGTTTCTATCGTCACGCCGATAATGCGGTGTTCGGCCGTTTCATTTTTTTTAAAAGCCCGTTTAAGGTTGGCGGATTTTTTACCGTTAACCGCCTCAAAACACCGTTGGATAAATTTTTGCTGATAGTTTTTGGGATAAGCGTTAAAGCTGCCGCCCAGAATCAAGAGTTCAATCTTATCAACCGCATGTCCGTTGGCGGCCAGCGCCCTTATGCGCATCTCTACTTGTCTGGCCGGATCAAAATCGTTCATTTTGGCGCGCTGGGCCGCGGGCTCCTTGGCTAGATAGCTTTTGGGCATGCCCGGCTCCTGGGGGCAGTAAAGGCAGCGGCCCGGGCAGGGGTAAGGTTTGGTTAAGACGGTCAGCGGCGTTACTCCGGATAAAGTCCGCGTTTTCCGTTTGGTCAGCCAGCTGGATAAATTTTGGCGTTTTTTTCCCTGAGGCAAAATTTGACCGTAGGCCTTGATTAAAGTAGCATTGGTTACGGGGGCGAGATTATACTTGCCGGAAAATTTTTTCTTTAATTTTAAAAATTCTACCTGGTTTTTCGGCCGCGCCTTAAGAATGTCGGAGATGATTTTTTGATGAATGTTTTTCATGAAGAGCTCGGATAACCAGCGGATATTGGGGCGTTGTGAGATATGCAAATTATGAATAAGTCGGAAAAGTTATTAGCGCAAGTTAAGGACGGCTATAACCAGATCGCCGAACATTTTTCCCGGACCCGTTACGCGCCCTGGAGCGAATTTGGGTTGTTTAAAGAGTATATCAAAGACGGCCAGAGAATTCTAGATTTAGGCTGCGGCAACGGCCGGCTTTTTTTTAGCTTTTTGCAAGATTCGCATGTTGAATATTACGGCCTTGACAACAGCGAGAAGCTGATAGAGATAGCCAAAAGCAGAATTCAAGGGTTAAAACAAAGCCCGCAGCCCAAATTCCAAGTAGCGGAAATGACCAAGGCGCCGTTTTCAAATAATTATTTTGATCTGGTGATTTGCATCGCCGCTTTCCATCACCTGCCCAGTAAAGAGTTGAGGCTTAAGGCTTTACGGGAAATAAGGAGAGTCTTAAAGTCCGGCGGTTATTTGTTGATGACCAACTGGCATTTATGGCACCGGCCGTTTTGGCAATATTTTTTTGTTGATTTTTGGAAAAAGAATTCCCTTAAGGATTTTTTCTTCCCCTGGAAATCGGCTGACGGCCGGGCGCAGTGTCAGCGGTATTATCACGCTTTCGCTAAAGGAGAACTCAAGCGCTTGCTCCAGAAAGCCGATCTTGCCGGGGGAAAAATATTTCTTCATCATAATGCCGATAAAAAGTCATACGGCCGGGGGATTGACGTTATTGTTATCTCCAAGAAACCGTAAAGCTGTTTTTGGCCCTAAAAAACTTGATTAATAAATTAAGGCAGGGTAAAATCCTAATGGTATGAATTTAGAGCAATCCATTTTTAAATCTTACGACATCCGCGGCCTTTATCCTCAGGAGCTGAATCAAGAGGCGGCCGGTTTGATCGCCCAAACTTTTTTAAAGATGGTATCGGACAAGCTGGATAAGCCGATTAAATCTTTAAAGATCGTGGTGGGGCGCGATATCAGAAAAGCCTCTGAACCGTTGAGCCAAACAGTGATTAAAACTTTCTTGGCCTATGGCGTTCAGGTTGATAATATCGGCCTGGTCTCCATCAATGATTATTATTTCGCCTGCGGTTATTACAAGTACGACGCCGGCATTATGGCCACCGCTTCTCATAATCCCCCGGAATACGGCGGTTTTAAAATGGTCATCCGCGGCCGCTTGCCTGAGGCCATAGAGTTTATTTCCGGCCAAGAGCTTTACGCCCGGCTGCGGAATTTAGATTTTCCCCTGGCGGCCGAAAAAGTTTCGGGCAAGCTTAATGATAAAGAGGTCTGGGATGACCACTTACGGCATGTTTTGTCTTTTATCGGGCCGACGGAAATTAAACCCTTTAAGGTAGTTGTAGATAACGGCAACGGCATGAATTCAATATTTTTATCCAAGCTGTTGCCAAAACTTCCGGGTGAATTTGTGCCGATGTTTTTTGAACCCGACGGCCGTTTTCCCAACCGCCCGCCTAATCCTTTGGCGGCCGGAGCAGCGCAGGCAGCCAGCCAAAAAGTTTTGGCCGCTAAAGCCGATCTGGGTTTTATTTTTGACGTTGACGGCGACCGCATGTTTTTAGTGGATGAGCGGGGTCATTTTATCACCGGCGATCAGGTGTTATTAATGATGATTAAGCCGATGCTTAAAAAATATCCTGGGGCCGGCATAGCTTATAATCTGATTTGTTCCAAAGCGGTGCCGGAGCTTATAGAAAAACTCGGCGGCCGGACTTTAAGAAGCGAAGTTGGATACCGGAACGTAGCCAGACACATGATGGAGGAGGGTGGCATAATGAGCGGCGAGGTTTCCGCTCATTTCGCCTTTAAGTATAATTTTTATGCCGACTCCGCCTTTTTGGCTTTAATGCTGGTGTTAAAGACTTTATCCGACGATGGCCGCCCGCTTTCCCAAATCATCAAGGAAAATTATTTGTATGCCAGAGGCGATGAGATTAATATTATCGTAGACGATATTCCGGCTAAACTTGAGAAAATCAGAAAATATTATCAGGCTAATATCAGGGACGAAATTGACGGCATTACCGTGGAATTTGATCGTTGGTGGTTTAACGTCCGGCCGTCCAATACCGAGCCGCTTTTAAGAATAACGGCGGAAGCGGAGAATCAGGCAGAGTTAAAGAGCAGGCAGGAGGAGATACTTGGTATACTTAACAAGTAAGGTACAAGGAACAAATTTCAAAATACCTGCCCGTCCAGCCGGCGGGTAAAAAATAACCAAATTCTAAATTACAGCCTGAGACATTTGGGAATGTATGCCGGTGCGCAATCTGATTAAGGTAATTTGAATATTAAATATTTTTTGCAGTTCGTTTCTTGCAACTTGGAGGTTTTTACTATGATTGGTATTTTTGATTCAGGTTTTGGCGGTTTAACCGTGTTTAAAGAAATCAGGAAGGTTTTGCCGGATTATTCTTATATTTATCTGGGCGATAATCTGCGGGCGCCTTACGGCGGCCGTAGTCAGGCATCAATCTATAAATTTACCCAACGGGCCGTTGATTTTTTATTTAAACAGGGCTGTCAGCTGGTTATTATCGCCTGCAATACCGCTTCCGCCGAAGCTTTAAGAAAACTTCAGCAAAATTGGCTGAAAGAGCATTATCCGGACCGGCGTATTTTGGGCGTCATCAGGCCGTTGGTGGAAGCCGCAGCGTTGCTTTCCCGTTTCGGCAGAATAGGCGTGGTCGGCACAACCGCCACGGTCAGTTCAGGAGCGTACATTAAAGAGTTGCAACGCCACAAGAGCGGGGTGGAGATTTTTCAAAACGCCTGTCCTTTGTTAGTGCCTTTGGTGGAAGAAGGCTGGCTGGATAAGCCTGAAACCAGAATGATTATCAAGCGTTGCCTGCGCCCGCTTAAAGATCGGCAAATAGACACCCTGATTTTAGGCTGCACTCATTATTCGTTGCTGAAAAAAGAATTCGTTAGGCTGGCAGGCAAGCGAGTTCAGGTGGTTGACGCGCCGCGGGTGATTGCCGAAAAATTAGCCGATTATCTAGAACGCCATCCGGAGATTAACGCCAAAATAGAGAAACGGAAAACCGTGAGATATTTAACCACCGATGACCCTCAAAAATTCGCGGCTTTAGGCAGCCGGTTTTTAGGCGCGTTGATGACCGCTGAGAAAATTGAATTATAAAATTAAGTTATTTAAAAAAAGACCACCGGCAAGAGGATCGCCAGGTGGTTTTATAATGCCCCAACGACCGACCGGATGACCTGGCTGATTTCCAGGTAAGTCCGGTTTCTTTCCGGGGCCGACAAGAGCCCGCCAAGCGAAAGTGGCGGGCTAAAGGTTATACTGACCCTTTTTCTGCCGCGGAAAGCTAACAGAAAGTAGTACCATTTGGAGCCGATCGGCATGACCTTGCTCCATCCCCGGATTCTAACCGGGATAACCGGGCAACCGGTCGTCCGGGCAATCCGGCCGGCGCCAGGCCCGGCTCTGCCGATTTTTTCGTTTGGATCCCGAGTTCTCGTTTCTTCAAAGAAGACCAACAGGTTGGCCTTTTGGAGAATTTTTATCTTAAAAAAATAGGGCTAATTTGTCAATCTAAAAAGCCTTGCCCGCGCGGGCAAGGCTTTTTAGATTAAACCCATTCTTTTTTTGATGGCTCGGATATTTTTTTGTGCGATCTGGCGCGCCTTTTTGGCGCCGTCAGCCAGAATTTTTTGAACTTTCTTTTTATCTTTAACCAGTTGTTTTTTTTTGGCCTGGATTGGTTTTAAATAATTTATAATAACTTCGGCCAATTCAGTCTTCAATTCAGAATATTTAAGGTTTTTGGCTTCAAAAGCTTTTTGAAATTTTTGAACGGTTTTGGCCTCAGCCAAAAGTTCCAGCATGGTAAACAGGTTTTTAACGCCAGCTGACATGGTCTGGGCGTCTGGGCCTTCGTCTGTTACGGCTTTCATTATTTTTTTTCTGATTATTTCCGGTTCGTCAGTCAGGGCGATCAGATTATTCGGGCCGAGCGACTTGCTCATTTTTTTGGCCGGGTCGGTTAAAGACATGATTCGGGCACCCTGGCCGATAATCGGTTCAATTTCCTTAAAGTAATTGCCGAATTTATTGTTGAATTTTCTGAGAATGGTATTGGTTAATTCCAAATGCTGCAACTGGTCTTCGCCTACCGGCACGATGTTGCCATGGTACAGTAAAATGTCAGCCGCTTGCAAAACCGGATAATCAAACAAACCGGCATTAACATTTTTTTGATGCCGGCTGGCTTTATCCTTAAACTGAGTCATTCGTTCCAGTTCGGCTATCGGCGTTAAAGTATTAAACAGCCAGCACAATTCTGTATGTTCGGGAACGTGCGACTGGACAAAAAGAATTGATTTTTTAGGATCAACGCCAATGGCCAGCAAATCCATGGCCGTATTTAAAATCTGATCCGGGAATTTTTGAGGATCATAATCAACGGTAATCGCGTGCAAGTCTACAATGGCGTAATAGCAATAATATTGATTTTGCAAATCAACCCAGTTTTTGAGGGCGCCCAAGTAGTTGCCTAAATGGATTTCGCCTGTTGGTTGGATGCCGGAAAATAGAATTTTTTCTGTCATATATTCAATTTTAGCACAAAATTCGTAATAACCAAAAGCCTTGCCCGCGCAGGCTAAGGACAGAGTATTGGCAAATGCGGGTAAGGCCTTTTTTAGACTTCAATAATTACCGGCAGCACCATAGGGCGCCTTTCGGTTTTTTGGAAGAGGAATTTGCCGATTTCATTCCTGATTTTTTCCTTTATGTAGGCGTCGTTGGCCGAGGTTTTGGGATTGTAATCTTTTAAGATGGAACGGACTTTTTTCCGGGTGGCTTCAACCAGTTCTTTGTTTTCTTTCATATAGATAAAGCCGCGCGAAATTAAATCGGGATTTTGCACCAGCTGGCCGGTTTTACCCCTAATGGTGGCGATAACGACAATCATGCCATCGGCCGCCATCATTTGTCTGTCCCTAATGACGATATTGGAAACATCGCCCACGCCCAGTCCGTCGACAAAAACATAGTCGCTCGGCACCTTGGTGCTGGTCAGCCGCCCGCCCTTTTTGGTGAATTCAATGACCTGGCCGTTGTCGGCCACGAAGATTTTTAAGGGGTTGATGCCGGTGGCCTCGGCGATTTTGGCATGCATTCTTAAGAAGGAGTGGTTGCCTTCAATGGGGACAAAGTATTCCGGCTGAACCAGCTTAAGCAAGAATTTAAGGTCTTCGGCCTTGGCGTGTCCGCCGGCATGGATATCCACCATTTGGTAATGAATCACTTCGGCGCCCAGGCGGTAAATGGAATCTTTAAGCCTTTGCACCGAACGTTCGTTGCCGGGGACGACCGAAGAGGAAAAGACTACCGTGTCGGCCGGTTCAATTTTCAGGCTGCGATGTTCCTGGTTGGCAATGCGCATTAAAACCGCCCGGCCTTCGCCCTGGGCTCCCGTGCACATGATGATAATTTTATTTTTGGGATAATCGTCAATTTCTTTGAGGGAGATCAGGGTGCCTTTTTTCATTTTAAGATACCCCAGGGACTGGGCGATCTCAACGTTGGTTTTCATGGAGTAGCCGTCAAAGGTGATTTTTTTGCCCAGTTTTTCCGCCGCCCAGACAATTTGCTGGATGCGGCTTAAGAGCGAGGCAAAGGTGCCGATAATCAAACGGCCTTTGGCGTTGCGGATGATTTCATCCAGATTGACCTGAATTTCGCTTTCGCTCAGCTGATGGCCGGGCTGCGAGGCGTTGGTGGAGTCGGCCAGCAAGGCCAAGACTTTTTGCCCGCTTAAGGCGGCGATTTTATCAATTTCCGAGGGGGTGTCGCCGGAACTCTCCAGGCTGAGTTTAAAGTCGCCAGTGTGGACTATTTTGCCTAAGGGTGTGTCCACCACTATGCCCATGGAAGTGGGAATATTATGGCTGACGCCAAAAAAGCTGACGGTAAAGACGCCCGCTTTGATGACGTCGTTGGTCGTCACCGCCTGCAGCCTTAAGTCGCCGTTACTTTTAAAGTCTTCCTGTCTTTTGGAAATCATGGCCAAAGTTAAATCGGAACTGTAAATAATGGGATTGTTTAATTGGCCGATGAGGTGAGGAATGGCGCCGATATGGTCGTAGTGTCCGTGGGTGATAAAAACTCCGCGGATTTTTTTTACTTTGCCTTTTAAATATTCAATGTTGGGAATGATGTAATCAATGCCGGGCATGTCTTCTTCCGGAAACTGGAGGCCCATGTCAATAATAATAATATCGTTTTCATATTCCAAAACTGTCATATTGCGGCCGACTTCTTCGTTGCCGCCCAGGACAATAACTTTAAGTTTGCCATCCTGATTAAAGACGGTTTTTTGAGGCTGGTTAAAATTGTTCGCCGGCCGTCTGTCTTGAGTCCGGCGGCGGTGTGTGCGGTGTCGCGTTCCCTGACCGGCCGGTCTTTGGCTCCGAGTCTCAGACTCAAGGAGCGGGCTCGGCGCCAGAGATGGCTGCTTGGACAGGCGGTCACCCTGCGGAAACCGGCGCGGCCGGTTTGATTTAGTTTTTGATTTTACCATAAAATTGCGTATCGCCCGTTGCCAGATGGAGTTTTGGTTTTTAACTCAAAGGCAAACAGGCATTTTGAGATACTGTTAGTGTTTAATGAATTAATTTTAGTTGTTGTTTAATTGAGAATTAAGAATAAGATTTAGAGACCGACGGTTTTTGAATTTTACATATATTCAAAAGAACGGGGTCTCAGGAGTTTAAGAGTTGAAGATAAATTGAAGTTGTCGGGCTGGCGCCAGGGCTGATTTTTGATGTCCACTGCCGGAAAATTTTAAGCCAGGTCGTGACAATGCGGTTTAGCCGCCAGATTGTGCGCGTCATCCAGGCTGGTCGTTTTTTATTATGGCACCTAAGACCCCGCCAAAACTTCCCTGCGCTTAAGCTCGGTCGTTGGCGTGGTAGGGAGGATTGAGTATTTAATTAGGGAATCAAGGCCGATTCAATAAACCGTGCGCGCCCGCCTGCCAGAGCCTGGTGCCAGAGGTGGGACTTGAACCCACAAGCTTTTTAGGCACACGGCTCTGAACCGTGCGTGTTTGCCAATTTCACCACTCTGGCGCCCGGCACTAGAGGCGAAATTAGTGTCTGAGCGCATGTTATTAATTTAATTTACGAAAGATAAATGATACGGTGGCGGGCTGGGTTATAATATTTAAGAAGCTGAGTCCGGTTTTTTCCAGGAAAATTGTCGTTCGGTTTTGATGTACCAATCGGTGATTTTGTTAAAACGGTCCGCCGGGGTTGTAATTCTGGTGGTGGTTATGCCTTTAATCATTTCGTCTACCGGATAAGTGTGAATGGGGTTGTATAAAAAGATGGCCGGCACGTATTGCGAAATAATATTTTGAAAGTGAATATATTTTTTATTTATTTCTTCCAGGTTTTCCATGGTTCTGGCTTCTTCCAGAACTTGATCAACGTCGCGGTTCGCCCAAACCGCCAGATTGGCGCCCGGGCTGGCCATTTGCGAGGAATGCCAGAAAGGATAGGGATCGGATTTGATGATTTCGCCGAATAACAGGGCGTCGTAACTGCGCGGTTCAATAATGTCATTTTTGATCCGGTCTTTGCCGATGATTTCTATATTGGTGCTGACGCCGATGTCTCCCCAGTTTTTTTTAATAATGTTTAAAGCGTTGGTATATTCAATTTTTTCCACCGTGGTTAAAGTCAGCTGCAGGATCTGATCATTTTTTTTTCTGACCATGGCGCTGGTCCCCTCGTCTTGAACCAGTTTCCAGCCGGCTTCGTCTAAAAGTTTTTTCGCCGTCTCGGGGTCATAAGTGTATTTTTTGATATCTGGATGATAACCGATAAAGCCCGGCAAGATTGGGCCGTTAATAATGGCGCCTTTTTGGTCCAGTGATTCCTGGAGAATCAACTGCCGGTTGATGGCATAGGCCAGGGCCTGCCTGACCTGAACTGCCTGGAGAACATCATTTCTTTTGGTGTTGAAGAAAATCGCCGTGTACTGGGGCAATGATAAAGAATAGTATCTTAAGGATTTGTTTTTTTCAACTTTAGCCTGAAATTCCTGGGGTAGCAGATTCAAGCCCTGAATATTTTTGTTGGCTAAGGCGTCGGTAGCCGATTCAAAATCGCCGTAAAATTTAAAACTGATTTCCTTGAGGTAGGGTTTTTGTCCGTAATAATCATCATTACGTTTCAGGGTGTAGGTTCTGATGTTGCCGTTTTTGTCTTTGGTTAATGAGGCGAACATGAACGGCCCGGTACCCACCGGTTTTTTATTTAATTCCGCCAAAGTGGCGTTGGCGGCCGGCACGGTTAGCCATTTATGTTTGGGCAGAATGCCAAAGGTCAGGCTGTTCAAAAAGTTGGCCAGCGGCTCTTTAAGAATAAAGCGCACAGTGGTTTCGTCTAACTTTTCCATCTGCACGTTGCCCAAAGCGCTTTTAAGCTGGCTTTGCCATTCGGGGTCTTGGATGTTAGTGACGGTAAAAATAATGTCATCAATGGTCAAAGGCTGGCCGTCGTGCCATTTAACGTTGTCTTTGATTTTAAAGGTGTAAATTTTGCGGTCAGGGCTGATTTGAAAGCTTTCGGCCAGATCGGGCTCCAACACGCCTTCGTTGTTTATTTTTAACAGGCCGTTGAAGATTAAATTCGCCAAATCGCGGTCAACGTCATTATAGGAAGCTAAAATAGGGTTGATATACTGAGGAGTACCGACCAGGCCTTCAACGTAACTGCCGCCGCCGGCCGGAACTATAACCGTGTGTTTAAAGTAAAAGTCTCCGACTAACAGCACCAGGCAAAGGCCGATAACCGCGCTTAATATCTTGATGATCTGCAATTCTTTTTTAGAAAGAAAGCGGGGCAGCGCTTTTAATTGCGATAAGCTGGGCAGAGTTTTGCGCGAAAGATTAAAAACCAGCTTGCGATCAAGCTTATTGGAAGCGTTGAGTGAATTGGCGGCGCTTTTAATCTTGAATTTTAATAATTTGACAAAAAGATTTTGCAATTTTTTTTGCCAATTTTTAATGGAGTCCACGTTTATTTGGATAAGAAAACGTTTACGACGGCCAGTCCCAGAAACAGGACGGCAAGAACAATAGTCGCGATAAAGATAGTTTTTTCAGCGCCACGCTTGGTGCGGTAAACTCCGCCTTCACCGCCGAAAATACCGCCTAAACCAGCGCCGCGGTTTTGAATCATGATAGCGGCGATTAATAGAACCGCTATAACGAGTTGTACTATTTGCAGAAGACTTTGCATAAAAATCGTTTTTAATAATAGCAGACGGGCGGATAAATGTCAAGGAAAAATCATAATTTGTCAACGGGAAATAGAAATGTCATACTTGGCGGGAAGTTAAAATGTCCTACTTGATTGATTTAAGTTGGCAAGAATTTGAGCTCTGCCAGCCAGTCGCCAGGGATGATTTACAGGTGGGATATGCGCTTTGGTAGCCGGTAATATCCAAGGCATTTTGACTGGCAAAATCTGTTTTACCGGACGCTGTGGTAGTAGTTCGTAATTTAGGTATTTTCCTCTAAGGCG
>LCKE01000003.1 GCA_001001205.1 Parcubacteria group bacterium GW2011_GWF2_45_11
AGTCCAAAATAAAATTAGAGATAGAAAAAACCAATTTAAACATTAGTAACATTGAAAATCGCTTGGAATCAATCCGCGCGGATATTGAGAGCCATCGGGCGGAGATTGAAAATTCGCAGGAGCAAATCGCCCGGCTGATCCGGCTGGTCAATAAAAAGGATCATTATTCCTCTTTGGAGATTTTGATCATGCAGCCCAGCTTTGGCGATTTTTTTAAGGAACTGGCGGATTACAACCGTCTGATTTTGAGCTTAAAAACGGTGGTGAGCGAACTCAATGAACAGACGAAGATTTTACAGCGCCAGGGCGAGCAGCTGAGCGCGGAGCGGGAAGATCAAAGCAATTTAATCGCCATAGCCAGTTTGCAAAACAGCAAGCTGTCTCAAAACATCGCCAGCCAGAGAGATCTGCTGGTTAAAACCAACGCCGAGGAAAGCAATTACCAGGCTATTTTGGCCGATCAGGCCAGGCGGGCCGCGGACATAAAAGGCCGTATTTATGACCTTTTGGGCATCAGCCAGGACATCACTTTTGGCGAGGCGCTCAGAATCGCCCAATGGGCCGGCGCCCAAACCGGAGTCAGAACGACTTTTTTGTTGGCCATTTTGACTCAGGAAAGCAATTTAGGCAAAAACGTCGGCACCTGCAACCGCCTGGGCGACCCTCCGGAAAAAGGCTGGCGCAAAATTATGAAGCCGGAACGGGATCAGGAGCCGTTTTTAATCATCACCCGGGAACTGGACATGGATGCGGATATTACCCCGGTTTCCTGCCCGATGCATGACCGCCAGGGCAAACAGATCGGCTGGGGCGGCGCCATGGGTCCGGCGCAGTTTATTCCTTCCACCTGGATGGGTTATAAAGACAAAGTGACGGCCGTGACCGGCCAGCCGGCCAATCCCTGGGATATCAGGGATGCTTTTTTGGCTTCCGCCATTTTGTTAAGAGATAACGGCGCCGCTCAGGTTGGTGGAGAATGGGCGGCGGCCATGCGTTATTTTTCCGGCGGCACCAATCCGGCTTACAGCTTTTATGGCGATAATGTGCTGGCCATTGCCGAGGGCTATGAACAGGATATCGTCGATCTGGATTTTTAAAAAAATGAGTTGCCCTTTGTTAGGGCAAATTAGCTGACAAAAGAAATTATGTGCTTAGGTAAAAGCCAGTTTTGATTTTAAAATATCCTCAATAATGTTATAATGTCAGTAGCTTTAACTTTAAAAATTCATGTTGAATAAAAGTTACATCGGTCTGGATATTTCCGACCGTTCGGTTGAAGTGGCCGAACTGGTCAAGTCGGGCGGGGAGATCCGGCTGGCAAATTTAGGGCGCGTAAAATTAGACGAGGGCATCATTGAAAGGGGCCGCCTGAAAAATCAGGATAAATTACTGGAAGCGGTTGCCAAAGCCTTTGCTCAGGCCAAGCCTCAGGCTATTAAAGGCTCGGAGGTGGTTTTTGGTTTGCAGGAGGCCAGGGTTTTTTCCAAAGTTATGCCTTTGCCGGAAAAAGATTCCAAGCACAGGCAGGGTCTGGTGTTGGAAGAGGCCAGGCGCCATTTGGCGGTGACTGAGGAAGATTTGATTTATAACGTTAAAATCCTGTCCGACTCTCAATCTTTAGGTCAAAAACAGACTTTTGTCGTGGCTACCAATAAAAAGGTGATGCAGGAATGGCAGGAGTTTTTTGCCAAAGCCAATTTAATCGTCAGCTATTTTGACCTTGAGCCTTTGGCCGTCTTTAGGGGCTTGTATAAAAAAGAATTGCAGCAACCGGTTTGCCTGGTGGATTTGGGCACCAACACCACCGGCGTGGCCATTTATACCGCCGAGGGTTTGCAGTATTTTGAAAGCCTGAAGCAGGCTGGCAAGTTTTTTACCAAACAGATAGCTTCGGAACTGGGAGTGGATCTGGAAGCCGCGGAAAAGTTAAAAATAGACAAAGGCCTGATTAACGATAAAAAAGTCGGTAAAGTTCTGGCGGGAACGCTTGATTTGATCTTTGACCAGCTTAAACAGATTTTGGATAATTTCGCCCAAAGCTCGCCTCAGCCAGTCCAGGAAGTGGTGCTGGTCGGCGGCTCGGCTCAGTTAAAAGGGCTCTTAAGTTACGCCGCCAATCATTTGTCGGCTTTTAAGGTGACCCTGGGCGGTTCGGCTTTAAGGGATGCCAGAGCTAGTTTGCTTTATCTGGGTGCCATCGGTTTTGCCTTAAGAGAGGCTGATCAAAAATGGCCGCAGACCGATCCGGTGATTCCTTTGCTTAATCTAGCTAAAGGGGGCAAGACCGCGGCGGTCAAAGGCGCGCTAGCCAGGCAGGTTGATTCCATTGCCATTGCCGGTGCGGAAGCCAAACCCCGGTCAGCTTTTCATTTTCCTTTTAAAACAGTCCTGTCGCTTATTTTTATTTTACTGGTTGGCGGTTTGGGGGTTTGGTATTTTCAATTGGTTCAGAGTCAAAGTCAGGAGCCGGCCGCTGATCAGGATTACGCTTTTACCACGGTTTTGAACTTTCCTTTACAGCTCAGCCTAAAAGAGGGCGCACAAGTGGGCAGTTTAAGCGGTCGCCTTTTGGAAAATACCATTGAAGCGGCGGACAGCCCGGCACAGGCCTTGCTGGCCTCGCGGAGTTTGGTGGTAGCCCAGCTGGCTGAGGGCGAGTATCTTTGGCCTGAATCTTTAACGCCTTTGCCGGCTGAGGCCGATTTTGTCCTGCCGCTTTCTTTTACCTGGCTGGCTTATCCCAAGGCCGAAGTTGAAACCTCGCTGAATAATTTGACGATGGCCAGTTTGCCTGCCGAAACCAGGTTTATTATTAAAAATATCAGCTATAATAAACTGACAGAAACCGATAATCCCGGCATTTATCTCTTGTACAGCCAGGTATCTTTGGCGACCGATAAATTTGTGGATCTGGCGGCGCAATTGGAGTTCTCCAGCGGTTCGGCCGACGTCGCCCAGCCGGCGGAGACGGCTGATCTGCCCGCACCCGCACCGGCCGCGCCGGAAAAACTCTGGGTGATTGAAACTTCCACCGGCTGGCTTAACGTGCGCACCGGTCCGGGCACTTCTTATGATATTTTGACTAAGGTTAATGTGGGGGACGAGCTGGAAATTATCGGCGAGGAGCAGGAGTGGTATCAGGTCAGCCTGCCGGGCGATCTTGGCGCGGGCTGGATTTACGCTTTGTATACCGAAAAAATTCCAAACTTAGAACCATAATTCATCAGCAATTCATTTTTATGAATAAACAACAGTCTGCCAGATTAAAAAAAATAAAACCGCGGATCAAGCAGGTCTTAGCCGAGACCGGTAATAATGATTTTTCCTGGCGCATTTTTAAGATGATGGGCGAACTGGTCGGCGGTTTTGAATTTATCCGCAGTTACGACGCCGCCGTGACCTTTTTTGGCTCAGCCAGATCCCAACACGACAGCCGCGATTACCAGGAGGCGGTTAAACTAGCCGCCGGTTTGTCCAAGATGGGTTTTGCCGTTATCACCGGCGGCGGCCCGGGGATAATGGAAGCGGCCAATAAAGGCGCCGCTCAGGTGAACGGCGTTTCAGTCGGCCTCAATATTCAGCTGCCCTTTGAACAGCGCACTAACCGTTTTGTAAAAGAGTCCAAGGCCTTTCATTACTTTTTCGTGCGGAAAGTCATGCTGTTGTACGCTTCGGAAATTTACATTTTTTTCCCCGGCGGTTTTGGCACCCTAGACGAGCTGTTTGAACTGATCACCCTGATCCAAACCAAAAAAGTCTGCCCCTTGCCGGTTGTTTTGGTGGATAAGCAGTTCTGGAACCCGTTACTCAAATGGATTAACGAGGAATTGGACCAAAGGCATCATGTTATCCATTCGTCTGATACGCAAATTTACCAGTTGGTTAACGACGCTGATGAGGCCTTAAGCTACGTGCAAAAGTTGATTAAAGAAAACAAAATTTTAACCAAAGAAGGGCCGATAGAATATAGCGGTCGCGAGAGTATTCAAAAGTAGCCGCTTTTCCAGACAATTATTACGATAAAAACGCCGCGCGTGAGCCGGCGTTTTTTAGTGTTTGGGTATAAGTTGTGCTTGATTTTTATGTTAGAAATATATAACATTAAGTCAGATGCAAATGATGCTCGAATCATTTTTTAACCTTAATTTAAACTCAATGAGTCAAAAACGTTACTTGACTTGCAAACTGCTGACCGTTATGGTCTTAGCCGTTATTGTAGGCGCGGCCGTCAATTTGGGCCATTATTTTCTGCCGCTTTTGGCCATGGTGGCGGCCTGGGGCTTTTTGTACGTCCTCAAGGGCAAGGTTAAGGCGGTCTTGGCTGATGAGCGCGACTATTTAACCGCCGGCAAAGCGGCCAGAATCTCCCTGACCGCCTACGCCCTGACCATGTCTCTTATAGGGGTGGTGCTGATGGCGTTAAGCCAGAGCGAACCGTCTTTGGAGTTGCCGGCTTTATTGATTGTCTATCCACTCTGCGGCCTGATCGTCTTGAACGCGGTTTTGTTTAAAATCTATGATAAGCGGGGTTAAGGCTTTATGCGCAATCACATCAGGGAATACCGGGCCAGATATAATTTGACCCAGGATGAGTTGGCCAAACGGGCCGGAGTCAGGAGGGAAACGATAGTTTTTTTAGAGCAGGGCAAATACAATCCTTCATTAAAATTAGCCTACGCCATCGCCCGCAGCTTAAAGACCACCATCGCCGCTTTATTTATCTTTGATGACTAGACTTGGTCCGTCAGGTTTAAGGTTTTTTTGAACATTAAAATCAGATCGTTTTTAATTTTCCGCGGCCGATTTGCCGCGGAATTTTTAATTGCAAACCATTTGCAATTATTTTGATTGTCTGCTAGAATATTTTTATGCCAGAAAGTGATTTAAAAAATTTGGGAATAAAGCTGACCCGGCCCAGGCAGGCCATCTATAAAGTTTTAACTCAAAACCAGAAGCCGCTGTCGGCCCAGGAAATTCACCGTAAGCTTAACGGCCGCTTTGATCTAGCCTCGGTTTACCGCAATTTGAATTTACTGGCCGGGCGCGGCCTGATCTACAGCGAAGTGCTGGGGCAGGAGAGCTGTTTTTATCTGGCCGATTTGCCCCACCATCACATTATCTGCCGCTCTTGCGGGCGGCTGGAGTGCCTACCCTGTTGCCATAAGATTAAAGTCAAGCATTTCCGGGTGATTAAGCACCGGCTGACTTTGAGTGGCTTATGCGACCAGTGTTTTTTTTAAAATTAATCACTAATTGGACCTTATGTTGAATATTTGGCTTTATGCTCTGTCCAGCGTTTTGGCGGTTAGCCTGGTTTCTATAATCGGCATTGTCACCGTGGCCCTCAAGGAATACAAGTTAAAAAAGATTTTAATCTTTTTTGTTAGCTTTTCGGCCGGCGGCCTGCTGGGCGGCGCCTTTTTACATATGCTACCCGAGGTGATAGAAAGCGTCGGCTATTCATTATCTTTGGTTTTGGGTTTGATCGGCGGCCTGCTGTTATTTTTTGTTATTGAAAAATACATCCAATGGCGCCATTGTCATGAACCGACTTCCAGCTCTCATCCTCATCATCTGGGTCTGATGAATTTGGTCGGCGACGCTTTTCATAATTTTTTGGACGGTTTGATTATCGCCGCCGCCTATCTGGTGTCTCCGTCTTTGGGTCTGGCTACCACGCTGGCCATCATCTTTCATGAAATTCCTCAGGAAATAGCTGATTTTGGGGTTTTACTGCACGCCGGTTACAAAAAAAGCCGGGCGATTTTTTTAAACCTGATTTCGGCTTTGCTGGCCGTGGCCGGTACGATTATTGGCTTATTAATCGGCAGCGGCATTGAAAGCTTTTCCGCGTTGATTATTCCCGTGGCCGCGGGCGGCTTTATTTACATCGCCACCGCCGATTTAATTCCTGAATTGCATAAGGAAACAAAAATGTCCCGATCATTATGGCAGCTGGTTTTTATTATCGCCGGCGTCGCCGTCATGTATTTTTTAACCCTGATGGAATAATCGGCATTGGGCTCGTCCTGGAGTCCGCTCTAACCTTAACTGGTGTTTTTTGCTGTATTTGTTATAATATATACGATTTTTAAAGATATCCACATCCTTGGAGTTTGAGCCCAGCTTAACTCGGGGATGGGCCAACATTAAGTATTAATTATTAAATAACTTAAAACTATGGCAAAATTGACCAAGTCCCAATTGCTTGATAAATTAGCCGGTGCTTCTGGTATGACCAAGAAGGACGTGGCTGGTTTTTTGGAGACTTTAGCTAAGACTGCCTACAGTGAAGTGAAGTCACATGGTGAATTTACTTTACCTGGTTTTGGTAAGTTAGTGAAAAAGAACCGTTCCGCCAGACAAGGCAGGAACCCGGCTACCGGCCAGACCATCCAGATCCCGGCCAAAACAGTGATTAAATTCCGTGTTGCCAAGGCTGCGAAAGACGCGGTTTTATAGGCCGGAAACCAGTTTTGTTTTATTCGTAGAACTAAAAACCAAGATCCGCCACTCAGCTTAAGCTAAAGGGCGGATTTTTGGTTTTTGTGTTATAATCACCATTGTTGATGCGCTTCTTATCTGTTGGTCTGTTTTTTACCTGCCGACTTGGCGGTGCCTGGGTTTTTTAAAAAAGGCATCGGCTGAATTTGGAAAATATTAGAAGGGCACCAGGCGGTTATATGATCAATCAGGAAAAAAAATATCTGATCAATCTGGCCAGAGAGTCTTTGGCTTATTATTTTAAAACCGGCCGCGTTTTGACCGTTGCCTCAGCCGCCGTGCCGGCCTCATGCACAGAGGATCGGGGAGTTTTCGTCACCCTGACCAAAGCTGGCAGTTTAAGGGGCTGTATCGGTTATATTCTGCCCCACGGCCCTCTTTATCAGTCGGTTATTGATAATGCCTTAAACGCGGCTTTGGACGATCCGCGTTTTCCGCCAGTCGCCGCGGATGAATTACAGGAGCTTAAAATTGAAATTTCTATTTTGTCTTTGCCCGAAGAGCTTAAAGTCAACTCGCCGTCCGAGTTTTTAGCTCGGCTTAAGCCGGGGGTTGACGGGGTGATCCTCCGTCAGGGTTTATCTCAGGCGACTTATTTGCCCCAGGTTTGGCAGGAATTTAAAGCGTCGGCTGCGTTTTTGGACAGCCTGTGCCTTAAAGCCGGTTTGGCCCCGGGTTGCTGGCAAGAACCGCAAACCAGCATTTTAACTTATCAGGCTGAAGTCTTCGGCGAAGCAGGCTGACAACTCACTGATAGTTCACTCGCCTACGCGTACGCTTCGGCGAAGTAAGCGGATAAATCACGGATAATGATTGACGTTCATCTGACAGTATTGGAGCCAAGTCTGCTATGGGCCTGGCTCAGCGAGGGCTGAAAAATTTTGTCTGTCAAATATCAAAAAATATTAGCCCAGGCAAGTAGCTTGATTATTATGACAGTCATGGCGCCGGCCGTCAAATCGTCAGCTATCACCCCAAAAGGGGTTTTTATTTTGTCAAAAATATTTACTGGCCAGATTTTAAAAGCGTCAAACAATCTGAATAAAATAAAAGCCGCGAGCCAGGCGGTTATGGACCAGGGGATCAAGACCACAATCAGCATCACGCCCAGGACTTCATCAATGACAATCCAGGCCGGATCTTGATTGACCTCGTTTAGAATCGCTGTTTTGATAGCGCGGTGAGAGACGAGCAGAAGCAACAAAAATATCAGGGCGGCGGTTGTTAAATTAAAATAGCCGGCCAGGGGATAAGCCACCAAAAAAGTCGCCAGCGAAGCATAAGTGCCGGGCATGGGCTTGAGGAAGCCCAGGCCGGCGAGGGAAACGATGAAGATGGCGATTTTATTCACGGGCGATGATGGTTAATTTTTTAGGCAGAATTTCCACCTCAATCTTATCAACCTTGATGGCTTCGCCGTCAATTTGCACCAGCTTTTCCATTTCGGAAAAATATTCCAGGGAAATTTTTTTACCCTTATTTTTGAATAAAAAAGGAAAACGCCGTTTGCCGAAAAAGAAAGCCAACACCACCCTGGCAAAGCCGGCGATGGTTTTATTCCGGGTGATTAAAATTTCCAGCTGGCCGTCGGAAAAATCAACGGGCGTGCGCGGCCGCAGTTTAAAAACGCTCAGGGCGTTGGCAATAACCATGGTGTTACCCTCAATTTTATATGCCTGGCCGTCCAGTTTAAAATTAAAGGTGGCGCGGTAGATTTTCCACTGTTTTAAAAAGGTAAAAACATAAGCTAAAAAACCTACTTTTATTTTAAGACCTCTGGCCGTGGCCTGAATAATTTTGCTCCAGTGACCGATGGATAAGCAGATCAAAAAATATTCCTGCTGGTTTAGCCAGCCGACGTCGATTTTTTTTTCTTTGCCCAAACAGGCGCATTTGATGGCTGATGAGGGAATTAAAGGTATTTGCAGGCTGGAAGCCAGGGCATTGCAGGAACCTTGGGGGACGATCGCTAGGGGCAAGTTAGTATTGCTGCTTAAAAGATAATCGGCGATATTTTTAATGGTGCCGTCGCCGCCGATGCCGATAATTTTTTGATATTGGGAAAAGTCAACTTGTTTAAGCTGGGCTTTAAGCTGAGGCGTGGTTTCCAGCCAATCGTAGCCGGTTTGCGGCAGAAATTTTTTATAATACCTCAAAAAATATTCCTTATAGCCTTTAGGGTATTTAAAACCCGCAACCGGATTAAAAACGATTAAATTTTTTTTAAAATTATCGCTCATTACCACCAGACTTTTTTAAGTTTAAGCCAATAAGCCGCCAGATTGCTTAAGGGGTGCAAAATGAGGGTTAAAACCAAAGCGGCCATGATGATTGGTCGCGAAAGACTGACCGTTAAAGAAATCAGCAGAAAGTAGCCGATAATAAAATCCCATTGATCCAAGAAAGGTGCCATAGTTCCGCTGGGTAAATGCAGCCGTCGTTTAAAAAAACTGGCAACAATGTCACCGCCAACCGCGCCCAGGCCGCTTAAAATGCCTAAAATCAGCCAGTTTGTTTGAGCATAATCAATGACCGACAGCCGGCGGAAAAAATCAAAATTAAACAACCAGGATTGCAGAGCGACCGCGGCCAGCGCCAATAACATGGCGGTTAAAGTTCCGCCATAGGTTTTTCCCGGCCCCAAAAAATAATTGGTGATTATTTTTTTATTATGGTCCAACGGCTGGGGCAGGATTTTAAGCTTGCTGGCTAAGGTGGCGGACATATTGGCCAGGTAAGCCGGCGCCAGCAAGTATAATGATTGCCAGATCAGAAACATCATAGGAATTAGAAATTGTAAAGTTGTTTGCCGTTGTTCAGAATACTTTTTTATAGTTTCTGATAATAATAAAAACGCCGCTGAGGTAGCTGATAAACAGGGTTAATAGCAACAGGTAAAAGGTTAAGGGCTCTAAAAGATTACGGTCGGGCGGATTAAGTCCGGTTAAGGCTAAAATGCCTAAAGCCACGCCTAGAGTTTGAAATAAAGTTTTAGATTTGCCTGATTTTCTTGCGGGAATGGAAATATTTTTAGATAAGGCCAAATCCCGGAAAGAAGAAATAATCAAATCCCTGAAGATCAGCAATAAAGCCAGCCAGGCCGGAATCACTTCCTGATCAACCAGGCAGATTAAAAAAGCGCTGATGGTTATTTTGTCGGCCAAAGGATCTAGAAAGGTACCCAAGGCGCTGACCTGGTTTAATTTTCTGGCCAGATAACCGTCCAAAAGATCCAAAAACATGGCTGAAAGAAAAAGACCCAGCGACCAGAGATAATGGCCGGCGAACGTCAGATAAAATGAACCGACAGCCGCCGCGGCTAGCGCCAGTCTGAAAAGCGTGATTTTATTGGGTAGCGTCATAAATTTATCCAGCACCCCCTGAAGTATATTTATCTAACTTCAGAGGGTGCTCGGGGGTGCCGGATTTATTATAAGGGAAAAGTTTAGCTTAAAAAGCCGGTAATTAAACTCCGACTTTTTAGGGTGATTAATCCGTAAAGGGCGCGGCTTGGTAATTAGGCGCTTCTTTGATTATGCTAACATCATGAGGATGGGATTCCCTGAGGGAGCTATGGGATATTTGAATGAATTTCGCTCTTTTATGCAACTCGTTGATGTTTTTTGAGCCGGTATAACCAAGGCCGGCTCTGAGGCCGCCGATTAACTGATGGACGCGATCAGCCAATTTGCCTTTAAATAAAGTTTGGCCGACAATACCTTCGGGGATTAATTTATCGACCGTCTCATCTTTTTTTAAACCGTATCGGTCGCGCGCGCCCTGGCTCATGGCTTCAATGGAGCCCATGCCGCGGTAGATTTTATACATCTGGCCGCCCATATAAGTGATGTCCCCGGGGCTTTCTTCGGTGGCGGCAAACAGACCGCCGATCATCACGCTGTCCGCGCCGGCGGCCAAAGCTTTAACAATATCCCCGGAATATCTGATACCGCCGTCGGAAATAATGGGCACGGTGGATTTGCCCCGGCCCTTGGCCGCGTTTTGGATGGCGCTGATCTGGGGCACGCCAACGCCCGCCACTACGCGGGTGGTGCAAATGGAACCGGGACCGACGCCGACTTTGACGGCATCGGCGCCCAGAGCGATCAGCTCTTTGGCCGCTTCGGCGGTGGCGATGTTGCCGGCGATAATGTCAATGTCCTGCAATTTTTTATTCTTTTTTAAGGCTTTTAAGGTTTCAAAAACATTCTGGCTGTGGCCGTGAGCCGTATCAATGGTAATAACGTCGACTCCGCTGGCCGCCATCAGTTCCGCCCTTAAAATGGCTTCGGCTTTAACGCCCACGGCGCCGCCGACCCTTAAGCGGTCTCGGGAGTCTTTATTAGCTTCGGGGAACTGCAGGTTTTTAGCCACATCGCTGCGCGCGACGATGCTTTTCAGCAGACCCTTCTTATCCACGATCAGCAAGACCGGAACTTTTTTCTCTCTGATCAGTTGCCTGGCGGTGTTTAAAGAAGTACCGACCGGAGCAATCACCAGCTCTTTCAGGGTTTTCATCCGTTTTTTGATGGTCAGATTTTCGTCATCCGGCCAGAAATAATCGTATTTTGTCAGCAAGCCCACTAATTTGCCCTGATCGATAATGGGAATGTTTTTATAGCCTTTTTCTTCCCTGATTTTTACCGCGTCCTTAATCAAGTCATCAGGGCCCAAAGTCAGCGGGTTTTCGATAAAGCTGTTACGGAACCTTTTAACCTTGGCGACTTCTTCCGCCTGTTTTTCCGGCGTAAGATTACGATGGATAAAGCCTAAGCCCCCGCTCATGGCCAAAGCAATGGCCAGTTTGCTTTCGGTCACGGTATCCATGGGCGCCGAAACCAAGGGAATATTTAGGTCAATATTTTTGCTCAGCTTAGTTTTGGTGTTGACGTTATTGGGGGTGATATTGGTTTTTAAAGGCAGGAGGAGTACATCGTCAAACGTGATGCCTTGTTGAAATTCTTGTTTCATATAGCTTGATGTTTCGCCAATCGAGCTCGGCTCGGGTTTAGCTCGACCAATGACTCGTAAACAACGGGCTAAATCATTCGACGCACTATTTGTGCAGTTGGCGGATTATTTTGTAAAAATATATTTATAGTGATATTATAAGTAAAATATTGAATAATTTCAAGGCACATGCCAATTAATCATCAACAGATTGCCGTTTTAGACTTTGGCTCCCAGTACACCCATTTGATCGCCCGGCGTTTCCGCCAATTGGGGGTTTTAGCCAAGCTTTATTTGCCCACGGCTGATTTAAGTCGGATTCCCAATCTCATTGGCATAGTTTTATCGGGCGGTCCGGGCAGCGCCGGGGATAAAGAGTATCCTTACAATCCCGATATATTTAAACTGGGCCTGCCGATTTTGGGCCACTGCTTCGGCCATCATCTGATCGCCCACCATCTGGGCGGCGAGGTCAATAACGACGGCACCGGTGAATATGGCCTGGCCACCGTTCAAGTTGGCGAGTCAGTCATCTTTGAAGGTTTGGCCGGCGGCGAGGTTGTTTGGATGAGCCATGGCGACAGCGTTACCCGCCTGCCTCAGGGCTTTAAAACGATCGGCGGCACGCCTGATTGCCCGATTGCCGCCATGGCCAACGAGGCCGAAAAAATTTACGGCCTGCAGTTTCATCCCGAAGTCACTCATACGGTTCACGGCCAGATCATTTTGGAAAATTTTGCTTTTAAAATTTGCGGAGCCGCGAGAGACTGGCAAATCAAGGATTGGTTGGATCAGGTTATTCAGCAAACAAGAAAGGACGTCAAAGATAAAAAAGTCTTTTTGCTGGTTTCGGGCGGAGTTGATTCCACGGTCTGTTACGCTTTATTGGAAAAAGCTTTGGGTCGCGAGAGCGTTTTTGGCCTGCACGTGGATACCGGGCTGATGAGGAAAAATGAAGTCGCTCAGGTGCAGGGTTCGCTGGCCCAGGCCGGTTTTGAAAGTTTGCAGGTCAAGGACGCCTCGGCACAATTTTTGTCCGCCCTCAAGGCTGTTTATGATCCCGAAGAAAAAAGAAAAATCATCGGCCAGTTATTTGTGGACATGCAGGCGCAGGTTAGCCGCGAGGTCGGCCTGAATTCGCAGGACTGGCTCCTGGGGCAGGGCACCATCTATCCGGATACCATAGAAACCGGCGGCACGCACCATGCCGATACGATCAAGACTCATCATAACCGGGTGGCCGAGATTCATCAGTTAATTGCCGCCGGCAAGGTGATTGAGCCGCTCAAGGATTTATATAAAGACGAAGTCAGGGAACTGGGGCAGTTGTTGGGACTTTCACCTAAACTGGTTTGGCGCCAGCCTTTTCCGGGACCGGGTTTGGGCATCAGATTACTTTGTCATAATAAAAAAGGGGAAAGGGACAATGAAAAATTTGATGAGATAAAAAATAGGATTGCCAGGATTGTCCCGTCACCGTATACAGCCAAAGTTTTGCCGATTAAAAGCGTGGGCGTGCAGGGCGATTATCGCACGTACGCCCACCCTTGCGTGGTGGAAATTCCCAATTCCAAATTTTCAAATATAGACTGGCCGGAACTGGAAATTCTGAGCCCGGCGATCACCAATAAAGTCCGGGCCGTTAACCGCGTGCTGATCAGGGTTGATGACGGCTATGGGAGTTCGGCAAATAGGGACTGGCATCTGGATGACGGGGAACTGATTGAAGCCTCGGTGACCAAAGAAAGATTGGATTTACTCAGAGAGATTGACGCTATCGCGCAGGAGGAAATGGTTAAGGCCAAACTGGAACGTGATATTTGGCAGTTTCCCGTGGTTTTGGTTCCCTTTGGCTTAAACAGCAAAGATAGCGTGGTTTTGCGTCCGGTTTCTTCTTTGGAAGCCATGACGGCCAGATTTTATCCTTTGGAGCCAGAAGTTTTGCAGCAGATCGTTTCCCGGATTATTGCCCTAAACCAAACCTCTTTTGTCTTTTTTGACGTGACCAATAAGCCGCCGGGCACGATTGAATGGGAGTGAGAGGCCGATGGTGTGTTGAGAGTTAAGAGTTACCAGCCGGACTCGCCGTTGTGGCGGGCGGGTATGATACATGATTGTATTATCGGTCCCTTGATTCATTAATGATTTTTTGTTAAAATTTAGATGGTTTTTCGATCAATCAGGTTTTTCGTGGAAAATTTGTTTTCCAGTGCTTGTTGCTTTTTATGGCTTAGCCAGGCGGTTAGTCTTTTAATCATTTAGTCTTAATTAATTCTAGCGTCTTCCTTAATTTGTTAGCTAGAATAGCAGAAACAAGCATGGCCACAATCGTCGACGGCAGAAAAATAGCTTTCGCAATTCTTAATGACTTGGAAACAAGGGTTAATGTTATCAAGCGGCAGGGCGGTCAGGCGGCTTTGGCCGTGGTCATGGTCGGCGATCATAAACCTTCACAAACCTACGTCAGGAAAAAAGGCGAGTCTGCCCAGAAAATCGGGGTAGATTTTTTTAAATTTGTTTTCCCGGAAAAGACTGATAAAGAAACGCTCAAAGAGCGCTTGAAACAGATTCAACAGGAGCATCAGCTGGCGGGCATGATTTTGCAGTTGCCGTTGCCTGAACGGCTCTGGCCTTTTACCAGGGAAATAGTCAATCAGATTGAGATTGACGTTGACGTTGATTGTCTGTCGCATTTGGCCTTGGGCCGGGTGATGATGGGCGAGAGCGCCCTGATCCCGCCGACACCCGGGGCGATTATGGAAATTTTAAAATATCATCGGGTGGAGCTGGCGGGCAAAGAAGTCTGCTTGGTTGGCCGCGGCGATCTGATCGGCAAGCCGCTGGCCGCCATCCTGGCGCACGAGCCGGTGACTTTGGTGACCTGCGGCCGGTCTACCCCGGATTTAAGTCATTATACGAAAACGGCCGATATTGTGATTACCGGCGTGGGCAAAAAAGATTTGCTGATCGGTGAGATGATTAAGACGGGCGCGGTGGTGATTGACGCCGGTGTTTCTTTTGTCGGCGATCAGATGTACGGGGATATTGATTTTGCCTCTGTCAGCCAAAAAGCAGGCTTGGTGGTGCCGACGCCGGGCGGAGTCGGACCGATTACTGTGGCAAAGTTATTGGAGAACACGGTTAAGGTGGCGGAAAGCAGATTAAAATAAGGGCGCTTCCCTGAACTAAAAGAGTTTTTGTTGCCTCTCAGTCTTGCCCGAGTTTCCTTAAGGATTATTATAACCCACTTTAATAAATAGCAGACATGAAAAAAAATTGGCAAACAGTCGCCGTGGTTGGCGCCCAGTGGGGCGATGAGGGCAAGGGTAAAGTCACCGATTATTACGCCAGCGCCACGGATTACGTGGTCAGATTCCAGGGCGGCAACAACGCCGGCCATACCATTGTCCATCATGGCCGGACCCATAAGCTGCATCTTTTGCCTTCCGGCATTCTGCATTCTCATAACAAGATAGTTATTGGCAATGGCGTGGTGGTTGATCCTCGGGTCTTGCTCCAGGAACTGGCCCAGCTTAAAAAAATCGGTTTGAAGCCCCGGCTGTTAATTAGCGAACGGGCGCATCTGATTTTTCCTTTTCACGTGACTTTAGACACGGCCAGCGAAAAAGCGCAGGCTAAAAAAAACCTGTCGGCTTTATCAACGCACCGCGGCATTTGGCCGACCTATGCGGATAAGATGGCCAGAGTGGGCATTAGAATGGTGGACCTGGTCAATCCGCAGGTTTTTAAAAGAAAGTTTGATCTGTTGTTCGGCCTGCAGCAGCAAAGGCTGTCCGTTATTTATAAAAGCAAGATTAAGCTGGATAAGCGGAAAATCATCCAAGACTATCAGGCTTACGGCCGCAGGCTTAAGCCGTATATCAAGGACATTTCTTTGGAACTTGATCGGGCTTACCGGCAGGGTAAAAAAATTTTGTTTGAGGGCGCCCAGGGAGCGATGCTGGATGTTGATCATGGCGTTTATCCGTATACCACTTCTTCCAACACCACTGCGGGCGGCATTGCCAGCGGCGCGGGCATCAGCCCGACTCGTTTGGATAAAGTCATCGGCGTGGTCAAGGCTTATGTGTCCAGAGTGGGCGGCGGCGCCCTACCCACGGAATTAAAGGATGAGATCGGCGATGATATCCGCGAAAGAGGGGCCGAATACGGCACCACCACCGGCCGTCCTCGCAGAATCGGCTGGCTGGATCTGGTCCAGCTCCGGCTGGCCGTCAGAATCAACGGCTTGACCTCTTTGGCGATTACCAAAATTGATATTTTAAACGGCTTAAAAGAGGTTAAGGTTTGCAGCGGTTATCGATACGGTAAAAAATTGCTCAAAGAAATGCCGGCTGATTTATCGGTTTACGAAAAATGCCGGCCGGTTTATCAAAGCTTTAGCGGCTGGCAGGCCCAAGACACGCAACCCAAAATCTACCGGCAGTTACCAGTCAATATGCGGAAATATTTATCGTTTATTGAAAAAGACCTGGGCGTGCCGATTGAGTTGGTTTCCGTTGGCGCGGAAAGACAGGCGACTGTTCTTAAATAAGGGGTAAAAAAAGAACCCGGAGTTTGGCAACCCGGGTGGAAGATTCAGAGGAAAGTGATATCGGGGCTGGTGATTGCCATGTAAGTGGCTTCACCAAAACCGGCGTTGCGTCGGCATTCAAACCGACACCGCCTGCCATTATTTCCCTCAAGCGTTTCTTGGTGGTGCTGAGTGAATTCCCCAGCGCGCGCCAGAAAAATTTCACCACTGTCAGTCTGGAATCTATGTACCCAGACCAGCCATCCGAGGTAAACTCCTTTAAATATCATTTACAACCTCCAATGTAGGAAAAAACGCTTCACTTTAAACTAACCTCTAATTATCATTTTGTCAATGCCGGAAGTGATTTTAAAACTTAATAAATTAAGCGATGCGGAAGTTTTGAAGTTATTGAAAAAATATAACATTGGCTTAACCGTGGCCGAAGCCCGGAAAATTGAAACGGAAATTTTAAAGCGCCCGATGACTTTAACCGAGGCCACGGCTTGGAGCATTCAGGGTTCGGAACACTGTTCCTATAAATCGTCCAGGCATTATTTAAAACAACTGCCCACCAGCGGCCCCAACGTCATCCAGGGACCGGAAGAGGACGCGGGCATCGTGGAGATCGCGCGGTATCAGGGGGAAAGATGGGGCATTGTTTTTGCCCACGAATCCCATAATCATCCGTCGCAATTGGTGCCGTACGAGGGCGCGGCCACGGGCGTCGGCGGCATTGTCAGGGACGTGGTCTGCATGGGCGCCAAAGTCATTGCCTGCGCCGACCCCTTAAGGTTCGGCGAAATTTCCTCCAACAAATCCAAATGGATCGCGCAGGGCGTGGTTGCGGGCATCGGGGGCTATGGCAACCCTCTGGGCATCCCCAACATCGCCGGCGATGTTTACTGGAATTCCTCATTTAACGAAAATTGCCTGGTTAACGTGGTCGCTTTGGGTTTGGTTAAAGAGTCGGAAGTCATCCATTCCAAAGCGCCGGTCGGCGCCGCTGACGGCCGGCATGATCTTATTTTAGTGGGCAAGCCGACGGACAATTCCGGTTTTGGCGGTGCCTCGTTCGCTTCCTTTGAACTGGACGAAGCGGAAAAGGAAAAAAACAAAGGCGCGGTTCAGGAACCCAACGCCTTTTTGGAACGGCATTTATTGGAATCAACTTACGCCTTGTTCGCCCTGCTTAAAGAAAAAAAACTTTTGGATAAAGTCGGCTTTAAAGATATGGGCGGCGGCGGCATCTTGTGCGGCTCCGTGGAAATGGCGGACGCGGCCGGCTTTGGCGCTATGGTTGATTTGGACAAAATTCACGTGGCCATGGCCAATCTGCCGCCCCAGGTTATTTTGGCCGCCGAAACCCAGGAAAGATTTATGTGGGTGGCCCAGGCGGACGTCACGCCGCTGATTTTAAAACATTATAACGTAACTTGGGCTTTACCCAAGGTTTCTAAGGGCGCCCGTGCTTCGGTCATCGGCAGGATCACCACCGACGGCCAGTACATTGTCAAGTACAAGGGTCTGGAAAAAGTGGTGGATGCCAGAGCCTGCGACATCACCCGAGGCTTAAAGTATGACCGGCCAGTCAAAGAACCAAAACAACAGAACCTGGAACCACAAATTCCGGAACCAAAAGATTATAATGAAGTTTTGTCAAAGATACTGGCACATGAGAACATCGCTTCGCGGGATTGCGTTTACGAACGCTATGATAAAACCGTCCAGGGCTATACCGTCATAGAGCCGGGCCGGGCCGACGCCGGCGTGATGAAGCCGTTGATTGACGAAGATTTACCCGAAGAACTTAAACGCATCGGCATCGCTTTGGCGGTTGACGCCAATCCTTTGTACGGCCGAATCAGCTCGTATTGGGGCGCGGTTAACGCCGTGGCTGAAGCTACGCGCAATGTGGCGGCGGTCGGAGCCGTGCCCTGGAGTCTCACCGATTGCCTGTGCTATGGCAATCCGGAAAAGCCCGAACAGATGTGGCAGTTTGCCGAAGGCGTTAGAGGCATAGCCGATGCCTGTAAGAATATTTATCTCAAGGGTTATGAGGCGGCGCCGTTGCCTGTGATTTCCGGCAATGTCAGCCTGTATAACGAATCCAAAAAAGGGCCGGTTGATCCTTCGCCCATTATTGCCTGTTTGGGCCGGATGTCTGATTACGCCAAAGCCGTCACCCTGGAATTTAAGGAGCCTGATTCAGCCATTATGTTGATTGGTTCCAGAAAGAATGAGCTGGGCGGTTCGGTCTATTACCAGTTGTTTAACGAGTTGGGCGCCAACGTGCCCCAGCCCGAATTTGCGGAAGTGAGAAATCAGCTGTACGCCGTGACCGATCTAATTGATCAAAGACTGCTCTTAGCTTGCCATGATATTTCCGACGGCGGTTTGGCCGTCACCTTGTCCGAAATGTGTTTTGGCGGCAGCGGCCAGAACCGGATCGGGGCTGAGGCGGACTTAAGGTATGTGCCAGCCAGCGGCTTAAACCTGTCGGCTAAACTGTTTTCCGAAACCGGCGGGTTTGTTGTGGAAACAAAGATGCTGGCTGAAGTCAAAAAAATTTGCGGCAAATACGGGATTGACATAATTGAATTAGGACAGACAAATAAGAATAAAGAATTAAGAATTAAGAATGAAGAAAAAGAAATCATCAGGCTGTCCGTTGAAGACATGGCGGATAAATGGCTTAATGGTTTAAGAGATAAGATGAATGGGTAAAAAGCGACACGAGAGATTCCGTGCCGCCTAATACTTTGCGATGACAATTAATGCCCCTACAATTATAACAGTTGGTTACAAAGGCGCTGGAGTCAACAAAGACGTCCGCTTGCGTTAAGGCTTTGGCGGATAAGCGCGAGTTCCATACTATTTTAAAAAAATCAGATATGCCTATAAATTATAAAGATTCGGGTGTTAACATAGATGCCGGCAATGAGGCGGTCAGACGCATCAAAGATCAGGTCAAAACCACTTTTACCAAAGAAGTGGTCACGGGTTTGGGCACTTTTGGCGCGATGTACGACGCCAGCTGGCTTAAGGATTATAAAAATCCCGTGTTAGTTCAAAGCGTTGATGGCGTGGGCACCAAATTAATCATCGCCAAAATGGCCGGCAATTTGGCCTGCGCCGGCCAGGACATTGTCAACCATTGTTGTAATGATATTTTATGCCAGGGCGCCCGGCCGTTGACTTTTTTGGATTACATCGCCGCCGCTAAACTCAAACCCCAAGAAGTGGCGGAAATTGTCAGCGGCATGGTTAAGGCCTGCCGGGAAAACGGCGTCAGTTTAATCGGCGGGGAAACAGCCGAAATGCCGGGCGTCTACGCGCCGGGCGAGCATGACGTGGCCGGCTGTATTTTAGGCGTGGTGGAAAAGTCAAAGATTATTACGGGCGATAAAATCCAGGAGGGCGATATGCTGCTGGGTTTAGGCTCCTCCGGCATGCACACCAACGGCGCTTCTTTAATCAGAAAAATATTTTTCAGTGGCGGGCCATATGACGCCGGCAGCCAGTTTGAAGAGTTGCATTTTCCTTTGGCCAAGGAACTGGCCGTGCCGCACAAATCATACGTTAAGGCGGTCAGCCGAGCTATGAACCAATATGAGGTTAAAGGTATCGCCCACATTACCGGCGGCGGTTTGATAGAAAACATTCCGCGGATTCTGCCGGCCGGTCTGGCCGTGGAAATAAAAAAGCATTCCTGGGATATTTTGCCGATTTTTAAAGTCATCCAGAGAATCGGCGAGGTGGCCGAAGAGGAAATGTACCGGGTTTTTAACATGGGCATCGGCCTGGTTTTGATCATCGCCAAAAATCAAATGGCCGGTCTTAGGGCGGACCTGATAAAAAATGGCGAGAAAGTTTTTGAAATCGGCCGGGTGGTTAAAGGCCAGCAGAACGTTAAATTAATATAGCGCGCCTAGAACGCTAATAACTCACGAATAATACGCGAACGATTATGATGAGCGTGTCATCGGCGAGCTATTAGTGCTTTATTGGCAAATAATATGCATAAAATAGCCATAATTTTATTTCCCGGTTCCAATTGTCATCTGGAATCTTATCGGGCCGTTAAGCAGGCCGGCCTGGCGCCGGAGATTTTCAGGTGGAATGACGATTACCAAAAATTAAAAGATTTTGACGGCTATTTTATCGTGGGTGGATTTTCTTATGAGGACCGGATCAGATCGGGAGCGATTGCCGGACGGGATCCGGTGATGTCGGTCATTAAAGAACAGGCGGATTTAGGCAAACCGGTTTTGGGTATTTGCAACGGCGCGCAGATTTTGGTGGAGTCCGGCCTGATTCCTGGCTTAAAGTCCGGTGATTTGGGTGCCGGTTTGGCCTGGAACGATCATGGCTATTTAAATATTTGGGTCAGGATTAAAAATGAAGCCCCGGCCGGGCGCTCGGCTTTTAATAATTTTCCCGCTGATCATCATTTTGCTTTGCCGATCGCCCATGGTGAAGGCCGCTGGGCGGTGCCGGCCGAAGTTTTAGCCCAACTGCAAGAGAACGGTCAGTGTGTTTTTAGATATTGCGACGTTGCCGCTCAGGTGAAAAATGAATATCCCGTTAATCCTAATGGCACTATGTCTAATCTGGCCGGCGTTTGTAATCCTCAGGGCAACGTTTTGGCTTTGATGCCGCATCCGGAAAGGACCGCCGACGGTCAGGTGATTTTTGAATCAATGAGACAGTATTTGGAAGCCGGAAGTCAGAAGCTGGAAACTGGAAACAAATCGCGCCTCAGGACTCAGGCCTTAAACGTCCAAGAGAAAGTTGAGCTTAAAAAATATAAAAAATCAGACAAGGCTTATGAATTCCTGGTTGATTTAATCATCACGGACAATGAAGCGGAAACTTTGCAGGTGGCGCTGGATAATCTGGGTTACCCTCAGGTTAAAGTAAGCCGCCTGACTCACTTTGAGGTCGGCGTGGATAAAAAGTCAGCTGACTTAACGGACGAACTCATCAGGTCGGGTGAGCTGTTAAATACCAACAAGGAAATCGCCTACGTGGACGACCGCGTCAAATTAAAAGCCAGGGCTTATAAAATTTTGGTCAGGTACAAAGATGATTTTTTCGGACCGGCAAAATTGGCTACCCTGAATAATCGCCTAAGTCTCAAGTCGGTTAAGTCCGTTAAACAGGGGGTTGTTTGGCAGCTTGAATGCAAAGAGGACGTTTGGCAAAAAATTCTGGCTTCACATATTTTATTCAATCCTTACGTACAGGAGGCACAGTTGATCGCGGCTCAAGACAGATAGTTTACTCGCCGACGCTACCTCATTCGCTACCTCCTACGCTACCTCCTACGCTAAAGCTTCGGCGGTCAAGAAAGCTTCGGCTCAGCGGGCGGATGAATCACTGACGATATCCGTGCGCTATCAATGATTCATCGGCGGTCTTTGTCTGACGGTTTACAGTTTGTATATCGGCGATGCGATTTTTGTCATACTGTAGCTGGTGTTTACGGTCGTGGCCGTTTACGACCGGTTGCGGGCAAAAAAGCGCTTACTTAAAAAAATGATGGATATTTTTAAAATTAAAACCCCCGAGCTAGACGATCTGGAAAAATACCGCGATCAGCCGGTTTCGTCCACGGTCAGCGATTTGGCCGGAGAGACCGGCAAGCCGTTTTATAAAAATAAGATTTTTTTGGCCATCATGATTATTTCGGTCAGCCTGTCGGTGATTTCCATGATCATTTCGTTATTCATCCGCTAACTGAGGGAGAATATAGTCGCGCATGCATCTAAATAATTAATTAGTAATTATGGATAAAACAACCATTGAAAAAAATTTAAATAACGTTTTAACCGAAACTGATTTTAAATCACTGGGGGAGAAAAAAGTCGGCAAGGTCAGAGACAGTTATCTAGGGGAGGATAACATCATCTTGATTACCACCGACCGTCAAAGCGCCTTTGACCGAATTTTAGCCGCCATTCCTTTTAAGGGCCAGGTTTTAAATCAAACCAGTGCCTGGTGGTTTGAGCACACCAAAGAGATTATTCCCAATTTTGTCCTGGACGTGCCCGATCCCAATATCGTCGTCGGTAAAAAATGCCAAGTTTTTCCCTTTGAAGTGGTTGTTAGGGGTTATTTGACCGGCTCCACCGAGACTTCCGTCTGGGTCAATTATCAAAAAGGCGTCAGGGATTTTTGCGGCCACAAGCTGCCGGACAACATGGTCAAGAATCAACGATTCAACCGGCCTCTGGTCACGCCCACGACCAAGTTTGAAAAGCACGACCGCAATATCGGCCGCAATGATATTTTAGTGGAACAGCTGGCCACGGTGGCCGAGTGGGAGCTGATTTCGGAAAAAGCCTTGGCTTTATTCGCCTACGGTCAAAAGGTTGCCCAGGAACATGGTTTGATTCTGGTGGACACCAAGTATGAATTCGGCAGGGATCAAAAAGGCAATATTTTGCTGATTGACGAAATTCACACGCCGGATTCCTCACGTTATTGGCTGACCGAAACTTACAGTCAGAGAATTCAGGCAGGCAAAGAACCGGATAATATTGACAAGGAATTTTTAAGGTTATGGTTTAAGGAAAACTGCGATCCGTATCACGATGCCGAATTGCCTCAAGCTCCAAAAGAACTGGTGGCGGAATTATCCAGCCGTTATATTAAGCTCTACGAAATGATCACCGGCCAGGCCTTTCAGGTTGATGACCGGCCGATTATGGACAGAATGGAGGCAAACTTGCGAAATAAAGGCTATTTAGTATAATGGAGGCGCGTCATCCATAAACCGCGTCTTTAATCAGCAGACACTAAAGGCGGTTGACCATACTTAAATACGTGAAAAATGAAAGTCATAATTATTCTAGGTAGCCAGTCCGACACGGCCTGGGGCCAAAAAATCACAGAAAGCCTGGCTGAGTGGAATTTAGCCTCAGAAACCATCGTGGCTTCGGCACATAAAGTTCCGGAAAAGGTTTTTGCCCTCGTGCAAAAAAACAATCAGGAAAAAAATCTGGTTTACGTCACCGTCGCCGGACGATCCAACGGTTTGTCCGGAGTAGTGGCCGCCAATTCCGTTCAGCCGGTGATCGCCTGTCCGCCGTTTAAAGATAAGTCAGACTTATTGGTTAACATCCATTCCACCATGCAGATGCCCTCGGAGACTCCGGTCTTAACGGTTTTGGATCCGAGTAACGTCGCGGCCGCCTGCGCCAGAATCTTAGGGCTGGCTGATGAAAATCTTCAGCATAAAGTTGAGAATAAGATTAAAGAAATAAAAGATAATTTTAGCTAAAGTGGCGGCCAGAAACAAGCCCTGGATTACAAGTTTATTTGAAGATATTTGTTATTGATTATTTTTTGCCCGTCGGCCGGACAGGCAGGTAACTTGCAGCTCGTAGTTTGCCTAAAATTTATGTCAGAATTAAAATCAATATCTCCCTTAGACGGCCGTTATCAAAATGACGTCAAAGACTTAAGTCCGATATTTTCCGAAAGCGCTTTGATGAAATACCGGCTGATTATTGAGATTGAATATTTGCTTGCCTTGTCGCACGAACCGAAAATTAAGGAAGTCCGGGAGTTTAACGATGAGGACCGGGTCAACTTAAGAATGATTTACGAAAAGTTCAGCGAGGAGGAGGCGCTCAAGGTGAAAAAAATAGAAAAGACCACCAACCATGACGTTAAGTCGGTTGAGTATTATTTAAAAGATAAGCTAAAAAAAATTAACGGCTTAAAAGATTATTTGGAGTTTGTTCATTTTGCCCTGACTTCCGAAGACGTCAACAACTTGGCTTACAGTTTGATGCTCAAGGATGGCGTGGCCGTTTATTTAAGGAGCCTGCGCACTTTATTAAAAGAACTAAAATCCTTGTCTTGGGCCAATAAGAATGTGGCGTTGCTTTCCTTAACCCACGGCCAGCCGGCCAGCCCGACCACGGTTGGCAAAGAACTGGCGGTTTTTTATTACCGCCTTTTTAGGCAGCTGGATGTTTTAAGCCAGATCAAGCTTCAGGGCAAGTTTTCCGGCGCGGTGGGCAACTGGAGCGCCCAGGCGGCGGCTTACGGCCGGGTGGACTGGCCGGCTTTTAGCCAGACATTTATTGAGTCATTTGGCCTGGAATTCAACCCGCTGACCACTCAGATTGAATCTCATGACGGCCTGGCCCAGGTTTATCACGCTTTAATCAGGATTAATAATATTATCCGTGATTTGAATCAGGACGTCTGGCTTTATATCAGCCGGGGGGTTTTAAAGCAGCACAAAGTCAAAGGCGAGGTCGGTTCATCAACCATGCCGCACAAGATTAACCCCTGGAAATTTGAAAACTCCGACGGCAATTTGGGTCTGGCTAACGCCCTTTTGTCGCAGCTGGCCAATCAGTTGCCGGTTTCCAAGCTCCAGCGCGATCTTTCCGACAGCACCGCTTTAAGGAATCAAGGGGCGGCTTTGGCCTACGCCCTTCTGGCTCTAAAATCAACTTTGGACGGTTTAGCCAGACTGGAGGTTGATCGGCAGGCCGCCCAAGCGGAGCTTGATAACCATTGGGAAATTTTGGCCGAGCCGATCCAGGTGGTTTTACGGCGCCTGGGCTACGATCAGCCGTACGAAAAATTAAAACAGCTGACCCGGGGCGTCAGGATTACCCGAGCCGCTTTACAGCAGTTGGTCAGGGGACTTAAAATACCCAAGCCGAAAAAGGATCAGTTGTTAAAGTTAACGCCGGAAAAGTATATCGGCCTGGCAGCTAAATTGGTTGAAAAATATTTAAAGTAATCAAGAAATCAAGATTCTTTATTCAATACGTAACTTTTAACCCTTAACTCTTCAATATTTTCATGTGCGGAATCGCTGGCATTTTTTCCAACAATCAGGTTGCGACCGAACTTTATGAAAGCTTGCTGGCCTTGCAACATCGCGGGCAGGATTCGGCTGGCATCTCCACTTACGGCTGTCGTTTTCATCTGAAAAAAGGCATGGGCTTAGTCCGTGATGTTTTTAAGCAGGAGAGTATGCAGGGGCTCAAAGGCAATATCGGCATCGGCCAAGTTCGCTACCCCACCGTGGGCGGGGGCACTTTGGAGGACGCCCAGCCGTTCATGGTCAATTCGCCCTACGGCATCGCCATGGTCCACAACGGCAACATTTTTAATTTCCCCCAGCTTAAGGAAGAATTGTTCAAAGAAAATTTGCGGCAAGTCAATTCCAATTGCGATGTTGAGGCCATTCTGAACGTTTTTGCCCACGAGCTGACGCGTTTTTGTCATCGTGATTTTTTTGATTCCATCTGTAAAGCCGTGGAAAGCGTTTATCTGCGGGCTAAGGGCGGCTATTCGGTTTTAGCGGTCATCGCCGATAAAGGCTTGGTCGCTTTTCGCGATCCTCATGGCATCAGGCCTTTGGTGTGGGGCCAGAGAAAAACCAGTTTTAAGACTGAACACATTTTTGCTTCGGAAAATACCATGTTTGAAATTTTGGATTTTGATTTTTACCGCGACGTCGAGCCGGGTGAAGTGGTTTTTATCGATTTTAACGGCAAGGTGCATCAGCGGTCGGTTTTAAAAAAGGAATTTCGGCCCTGCATTTTTGAATATGTTTACTTTGCCAGGGTGGATGCTTTTTTGAACGGCGTCAGCGTTTATCGCGCCCGTTTAAGAATGGGCCAGAATCTCGCCAGGAAAATCAAAAGGGAATATCCCGATTTGCCGATTGACGTGGTGATTCCGGCACCGCAGAGCGCTGATACGGCCGGGTTGGCCTGCGCGCATGAACTGGGCGTTCGTTATACTGAGGGCATTGTTAAAAATCATTTTATTGGCCGGACTTTTATTATGCCTGGTCAGGAAATCAGGCAGAAGGCCAACCGTTACAAATTGTCGGTGATTGATTTTGAGGTGCGCGACAAAAATGTTTTGGTGATTGACGACAGCATCGTCAGAGGCAATGTCTCCAGGCATATCGTTAAACTGATGCGCGCGCACGGCGCCAAGAACGTTTATTTTGCCTCGGCCGCCCCGCCGCTTAAATATCCGGATCTTTACGGGATTGACCTGCCGACCCAGGATGAATATATTGCTTATAACCGCACCATTGAGGATATCAGAAAGCTGATCGGCGCCGACCTGTTAATTTACCAGGATTTGGAAGATTTAATCGAGGCGGTCACCCGCCGAGGCGATCTTAAATTCACCCGGCCGCATACGGCTTACTTTAACGGCGATTATCCCACCAGCGATGTGGATGAGCATGTTTTGGCGGAAGTGGAAAGGCAACGGAAAGAAGAACGGGCAAAATCAAAAACCGAAAAGACCGAATATCAGGGAGGGATTTTGCTATGAAAGTCCTATTAGTGGGCAACGGCGCCCGCGAGCACATTATCGGCAAAAGCGTCAAGCGGAGTTCTAAGAATCCGGACCTGGCGGTTTTTGCTTCTGCCCATAACCCCGGCCTGATGGAGTTAGCTGCCAGTTATCAAATCGGTGAGATGTCCGACAAGACGGCGATTATTGATTTCGCGCAACGGCAAAAAGTTGATTGGGCGATTATCGGCCCGGAAGCCTGCCTAGCGCAGGGCCTGGTTGATGATCTGGAACAAGCCGGCATTATGGCGGTCGGTCCGTCTCAGGCCTTGGCGCAGATTGAAACCAGTAAATCTTTCGCCAGAGAACTGTTTAAGGAATATCATATTCCGGTCAATCCGGAATTTATGATTTTTGATTCCCCTGATGGAGTAGAAGAATGGCTGGATCATTTAAGAGGCCAGTTTGTCATTAAACCGGATGGCTTAACCGGCGGCAAGGGCGTTAAGGTGGCCGGTGATCATTTTAAAACTATGAACGAAGGCCTGGAGATCATCCGGCAACTGCTTGATCTTGGCCAGCGAGTGGTCCTGGAAGAAAAGCTGATCGGCCAGGAATTCAGTTTAATGACCTTTACCGACGGTCGCCACGCTGTGCATCTGCCGGCGGCCCAGGACAACAAGAGAGCTCTGGCGGGCGATCTCGGGCCTAACACCGGCGGCATGGGTTCTTATGCCTGTGCTGATTTCAGCCTGCCGTTTTTAACTCCTGATGACATTAAAGCGGCGCAAAAAATAAACGAACAGGTGATTGACGCCTTAAAGTCCAAAACCGGCCGGCCTTATCGCGGGATTCTTTACGGCAATTTTATCGCGGTTAACAAAGGCGTGAAGATTATTGAATATAACGCCCGCTTCGGCGATCCAGAGGTGATGAATGTCTTAACGGTTTTGCGTTCTGATTTTACCGATATTTGCCAGGGCATCATCCGTGGCAATCTGGATAAAGTCAAAGTTTATTTTGAAAACGCGGCTACGGTCTGCAAGTATCTGGTGCCGGCAGGTTATCCTTTAAATCCGGTTAAGGATGTGACGATTAATGTCGGTGCCGTTGATCAGCAAAAAGTGGATATATACTACGCGGCCGTTGATCAAAAAAAAGACGGTTTATATTTAACCGGTTCGCGGGCCGTGGCCTTAGTGGCCAAGCATCCTGATTTATTTGCGGCGGAAAAAATAGTAGAGGCGGAAATTGACAAGGTGATCGGCCCGCTTCAGCACCGTCGGGATATTGGCACGCCCAAGTTGATCAATAGCCGCATGGAGTCTTTGAAAAAAATTCGTTCTTAAAAAACTACCGCCACGTTAGTGGGGTAGTGAAAAATTGAAGCTGAGGCTAAGGCCCGGGCAGCCCTGATACAAACAGGGCGACAGGGACAGCTGATCAGCCGTTTGAGGCAGGCAGAACTCTTCGCCCACGAGTAGTAGGTAATAAACGCTGCCCGTGAAGAAGCTAAAACCAGGCTCCCGTGTATTCAGGAGCAGATAAGAGCCGGTTTCTAAACTTCTTACGGCGCAACTTAGATACTCGCCTCTGGCTAATGAGGCAAGATGAGGTGCCAGCCTCAGAGGCCAGGCGACCTGGGTTTTGGCGGTCGGCAGTTTGCCCTGGTAATCCAGGACAGTTATAATCATCATTGACGCCATGGCGGTAATATCGTACCATTGCCCATAGCTAACATTTTCCACCTCAGATATCACTGTTACTAAGTGCTGGCTAAGCCTGAAACTGCCATGGGCTGGCTGGACCATGGCACTGTCAGTGTCAGACTCAGCCGGCTGAGCTGACAGACCTAACGGCAGAGCCAGAATCAGCAGAGCCAGGGATGCTACGCTTCTCATGTTTCCTCCAGGTTTAGGTACACTTTGTGGCCATTATAGCAATTTATGAAGATTAAACAAGTTATATGAATATTGCCGTTTTTGCTTCAACCAAGGGGACCGATTTGCAGGCAATTATAGATGCCATACAATCCGGCCGGCTACCAGGCGTGGATTTAAAGTTTGTCCTTTCCAACCGTCAGGACTGCTACGCTTTGGCCAGGGCCGCCCAGGCCGGGATTAAAACTTTTTTTGTCAATCCTCAAGACGAAGGCGGGCGGCTTAGAACCAGGGAAGATTTTGACCGGTTCTGTCTTAAAATTTGCCGCGATGAGCGGATTGATGTGATTGTTTTGATCGGTTATATGCGCATCATCAGCCCGGTTTTGATTGTTGCTTTTCCTCAGCGGATCATGAACATCCATCCGTCTTTGCTACCCAAATATCCGGGCATGGATCTAGACGTGCATCAGGCGGTGTTGACCAATAAGGAAAAGGAATCGGGCTGCACCCTGCATTGGGTCACCAACGAATTGGACGCGGGCCCGATTATTATTCAGGAAAAAGTTCCCATTGCAGAGGGGGAAACGGTTGATTCTTTAAAAACTAAGATTCAGCTCAAGGAACAGGCCGTCATTCTACGAGGTCTGGAGATGTGCCGTGACGGATTATTAAAGAATTAAGAATGAAAAATAATGAATAAAGAATGATGAATTAAGAAGAAAGAGAAGTTAAGTGTTAAGTTATGGGTAAATTGGGTTAAGTTATTGTTTGATTTCTTGATTTCTTGATTATTTGATTCTTATGCGGCGAGCTTTAATTAGCGTTTTTAACAAGGAGGGAGTTATTGAACTGGTGCAAAGCCTTTCCGTTTTAGGTTGGGAAATAATTTCTACCGGTGGAACGTATAAGCTGTTAGCCGAAGCTGGGATAAAAAATTTAAAGGCGGTGGCTAAAGTTTCCGGTTTTCCCGAAATTTTGGACGGCCGGGTTAAAACCTTGAATCCGCAAATTCACGGTGGCATTCTGGCTGACCGCTCCCAAGCCAGCCATCTTGAGGATCTTAAAAACCAGGCGATTGAGCCGATTGATTTGGTGGCGGTTAACTTATATCCTTTTAAAGAAACCGTCAGCCGGCTGGGTGTTAGCGAAGCGGAGGCGATCGCTAATATTGATATCGGCGGCGTGGCCATGATCCGGGCGGCCGCTAAAAATTATCAGCATGTTTACGTGGTGGTTGACCCCGTTGATTATCAGGAGGTCGCTGGCCGCTTAGATCAGAATGAACTTGACTTTAAAAGAAAGCTGGCCGCTAAGGCCTTTGCTTACACCAAGGATTATGATCAGGCCGTGGCCGGTTATTTTGCCGGCGCGACGGAGTTGTTCTTGAATTTTAAAAAAGTCAGGGAACTGCGTTACGGTGAAAATCCTCATCAGCGTGCCTGTTTGTATCAGGACAGCGGCCAGGGGATCGTCGGCGCGGAAGTGTTGCACGGCAAGGAGCTGTCTTATAACAATCTGGTTGACGGAGACAGCGCTTTTAATTTAATCAGGGAGTTTGGCTGGCCGGCCGCGGCCGTGCTTAAGCACACTAACCCTTGCGGTTGCGCCGTGGCGGAAAATATTGATCAGGCTTTTGCTAAGGCTTACGGCGCAGACGCTCTTTCTGCCTTTGGCGGCGTGATCGTTTTAAACCGCGGCTGCACCGTTGCTATAGCCGAAGCCATCAATCAAGTTTTTGCCGAGATGGTTATTGCCCCCGCTTATGAAGTCCAGGCTTTGGACATTTTACGGCAAAAAAAGAACATTAGGATTTTGCGGGTTAACCTGACTCTGCCTCTGTTGGAGTCAAAGGATTATAAAAAAATAGTCGGCGGCATTTTGCAGCAGGATTTTGATCAGCAGGCCGTCACCGAAAAGGATTTAAAAGCCGTGAACGAAATTTTGCCGACCAAAAACCAGCTGCAGGATTTGCTTTTCGGCTGGTCGGTGGTTAGGCACGTTAAGTCCAACGCCGTGGTGCTGGCTAAGGACGGCCTGACCGTGGGTATCGGCGCCGGTCAGATGTCTAGAGTGGATGCCGTGGAGATCGCCCTGCGCAAAGCCGGGGTTCAGGCTGAGGGCGCCGTGGCGGCCTCAGACGCTTTTTTCCCGTTCCGCGACAGCCTAGACAAACTGGCGCAAAATGGTGTAAAATCAGTTATACAACCTGGAGGTTCACTCAGAGACGCCGAAGTCATCCAAGCCTGCAGTGAGCATAAAATGAGCATGGTGTTCACGGGTTTCAGGGCCTTTAGGCACTAACTTATGAAAAAAATCAAGTTATTGCTGGTATTTTTAACACTGCCACTAGTAGTTAGTGGTTGTTTTAAGTTTTCCCGGAATACGCAGATTTTGGATCCTAAATATCTGGTTTTTAACAATCAGACCCTGGCCGAGGCCGCTTATCAGGTGCGCTATCCAGAGAAGTGGGATTTAAGCGAAGACTCAACGGGCGCCATGGGCACTTCCACCGATGTCGCCGTGTTTAAAGTCAGCCGCGAGCAAAAAATCAGCGCCACAGTTTATCAGGGCGTTGCGGAAAGCGAAGTTTTGGCCATGTTCCAGGCCGAGTCTCAGTCTCAAACAGAAGTTAACCGCTTGCTCGGCTCCCGTCTGATCAGCGCCGGTCCGGATAATGACACACCGGTTGAGGCGATCGTGGTCAAAAACGGGGATTACGTTTATGTTTTTCAAACGACCGTGCCGCACTCGCCGGAGTTTGTTGATTTTTTAAACAACGTCACTATTTTCAACAATCTTAACAGCGTGGCTGAACCGCCGGCCGCCGAAGTCAAACAGCCGATTTATAAATTGTATTTTGGCCGAGAAGGAGCCAATCTGGACAGTTGCACCGTCAGTTACTATCGGGAGGTTTATTTTAACCGGCCGGACGACGAAATTGAGCTTATTCCTAAAGTCATTCAGACTTTGCTGTCTCCGGAGCAACTGCGGCTTAATGAGCTCGGGTTATTTACCGGCATTCCGGCGGGCACCAGATTACTGTCTTTTGGTTATGATAATAACAAGGCGATCGTGAATTTTAGCGCCCACCTTAATTTAGGTGGAGGTTCTTGCGCCATGACCATGAGACGCGATCAAATAGAAAAAACTTTGATGGCCCTCAATGAGGTTTCCAACCTCAAGATTATGCAGGTTGAAATTCAGGTTGACGGCTCCACCGATGAGGTTCTTCAACCTTAGATGATTATCCAGTACCGTCTCGGCAAAGTGCGGGGCGTTGGATTTATCGCATTTAGACATTTAAAAACCTTACCGTAGCCCTATCCGTTGGGACATATAATTTCTTACTTAAGCGTGGCTTTTAATTTGGCGATTTTTCCATTA
>LCKE01000004.1 GCA_001001205.1 Parcubacteria group bacterium GW2011_GWF2_45_11
AAGGCGGTAGCTCCAGAGTCATTAGGTCTGAGTTTCCGGAGATTGAGGAGTTTCTCTGGGGCGACAGTTTCTGGGCAGACGGCTACTTTGTTTCAACCCACAGCACAGTGACTGAAGATATTATCAAAGAATACATTAGAAATCAAGGTGAAGATCGCTGAATACTGCGGTCTTTAGACCGCAGATGATTTATTTTTCCGGGTAAATCACCAAAGCGAGCTTTGCCCCCTGCTCAATATCCGCTCCGTCCCAGTCATGCATGGCCGCCAGTAAAACCTCGTAATCATACAAAAAATCCTGGCCCCGTTTAGTCCCCGGATCATTGGTGATAAACTGCGTGGCGGTATAGCCTTTAATCACCAGCATATGATAAACCGGTCCGGGCGACCTGAAATACGGATTGCCCAACTCGCGTCCGGCCGCCGGAATAATGACCGGACGGCTGTGAAAAATATGGCCTTTGATTTCTTTAATAGTCGGGTGATCAAGCACTTCAATTTTTTTATAACCCAAAAACTGAGTAATCAGTTCAGCCGTCCGGCTGGCGCTTAAATCAAAATGTCCGCCCCAATTATCCTTCTGCCAGCTGACCATTTTAAGAATTTCGGCTTCGGCTGTTTCGGGAGTGAAAATTTTACCCGCATAATAATAATGAACCATTAAAGCCGAGGCTTCTTCGCAGGCTTCCTTAAAAATTTCATTCCAATCCGCTTGAGGCGCCTGTGGCGTAAAAGGCACGTCTAAATTATAAGCGACCGGCAACTGGCTGGCGTCCGGCTTGACCGGCTCCGCCGCTGAATCTGCAGGCGCAAGCGCGACTGATGGTTCAATTTGAACGCCCGGCTCCTCATTAGTAGAATCGCCGGCAGCGGGCTTAAAAACCGCCGCCTTAGGCAAGGCCGGCTGATTAAGCTCTTGCCACCAATGCTGAATCGGTGTTTGCCAATAAAGCCCCGCGCTTAAGCTGATTAACAAAACCAACAAGATGACTATTTTTTTCATAATCATATTTTAACACAGAAAAAACACCGAGCCTAAACCCCGACGTTTCATCATATCTTAGATGGCTAAATTGCTCTTTATTTATTGATATGCTCCAGATAATCGGGCGAATTCTGCCAGGCGGAAAAAGGGATATCCGGATGGACTGTTTTGCCGCCATGAACAATGGCTTTATAAAGCGACTCCAACGGATAGCCGCCGTAAACATAAGCATTGACCAAAACATACCAGCCGGATTGGGAAACCTTGAACGGACCCTTGAACATCGCTTCCAACTCATGCCGGATTTCGTTGGCCGCGTTAACTTCTATCTGATAACTGCTGACACGAGGCTTGTGGTAAGCAAACATCATTTGTCCGGCGGTTGGATCAGGACAAATTGACATTTTGCCCGGGCCTAACGGATCATAGCAATTAACCACTTCCACGCCGTCCAAGTAACCGTCGCCGTCGGTATCGCTTTTAATCGGACTGGTGCCGTAATTATCCGTTTCCTCCCCGTTTGTCAAACCGTCCTGATCGTAATCCAAGGCCTTGTCATCTAAAGGATCCTGTTCGCTGCCGCTATCTCCAACCGTGGTGAATATATATTCTTGGGAAGATATAGTCTGGCCAAAAATATCCTTAAGTTCAAAAACATAAATATAATCTGTCGTCGGCGCTAAGCGTGAGATGTGAATATTATGCACGGACGAGCGCGGCGCCGGCAGTTCAATAGTATTATCATATTTTGCCTGAGCCCGAACACCCCATTTTAACTTGCCGGAAACAGGATGGTTGGTCTGAAAATAAATATTGACGGAGGTGATGCCCTCATCATCCATCCGCGAAGCGTAGTAAGTCTGATAAATTTCTAAAGGCGGCAAATCAACGTCATCAACAAAATTGGTTCTAAAATTATAATAAACGGAAAAAGCGCCATTATCAGAGTCATCCTTGGAATAGGCCCGGTAATAATAAAGCTGGTTTCTTTCTAAGCCGTTAATTACCAAGTCATGAGTCAGTACCAATTGATTATTGCAGCTATTTTTATCCAAATTTGACATGATCTTGCCGTAATAGACGCAACTTGTCGCCAATTCATTGGTGGACCAAACAAACTGAGCGGTATTGCCGCTCACTATAGCTGTATGCACGTTGGTTAAAATTGGCAAGGTGTTATCCTCACCTTTTGATGTAATAAAAGCCCAGGTGCTCAAAGGCAGCTGCCGATTGTTAAGATCATAAGCGTCAATAGAAAGGTAGTAAGTTGTATCCTGTTGCAACCCCGAAAGGGGCATTTCGTGATTTTCGCTATACTCAACGTTTTCAATCCGCGAGCCAAATTCCGGGGTTGGGCCAAAATTAATAGCACCCCGGGTTGGATAATTTGTTTTCCAGACAATATCAGCCGTATCTTTATGGGGATCAATCGTAATTAAAACAAGTTCCAAAGGCTCTAAATTTTCCGCTCGCGATAAAGGTAAAACCTCCAGATTAATGGCAATTATTAGGGCGAAAACGATTATTTTTGAAAAAAAACTGAATTTTTTCATAATTTAACTATAGCACCTTTTACAAGGTTTGTCAACATTATTGCCATAATTTATCCAGTGCCCCCTGAAGTATATTTATATAACTTCAGGCTGTTGCTCAAGGTGCTGGATTTGTTAATAAAAATAATTATCATTCAGCTCGATAAATTCTGCAATTATTATAACGTATTATTGACTTTTTAAGATAATTATGCTATTATCATAAATTAACGTAACCCCTACCCACAACCCACAGGAGGGAGAGATTGATGGGCAGCAGCCTAGCAATAGGGCGCGAAGAGTTAAATAAACTGACCAGCGCCCTCCGGGCCGCTGGTGAAACCGGCCAATGGCTGGTTGTGCCAACGGCGAGTGCCCCTGAGAAGGTCAGAAAAGGACCTTCCTGGGAGCATGAGACTGGGAAAAAGCCCGTTATACTTGACGGGCAGGTAAAATTTTCAGTGGGGCTGGAAAGGCACCTCCCGTTGGAGGTGCCTCATTACCACCGGAGGGGCGTGGAAATCTATAATTTCCACGGGCCGACGGTGGTAGTGACAATGTCACTCAAAACCGGCGAAATCAGCCGGCTGTATTTACTGGAGGGCGGCTATTACATTGCCCATCCAGATGGTGACTGCCACCATTTGGTCGCCAACCAAGGCGGCTGGGACAACTTCTACATCGCGACCCAGGGAGGCCGGGCTGGCGCACAAGTGGACAAAGTCGCTTGTGGCCAATGTCCGCTCCAAGGCCGATGCGCCTTGGAGATACAATTTAAGAATCCTCATGCCGCTCGGAAACAATCCTGAGCGGTATTTTTTTACTTTAAAAACTTCAGCCTAATGAGCAAACTTAATAAAGCGACAACCAGTCCACTACCTCCATAAACTGAATACTTTAAAAGATTTTTTTCCTGATTATCAGCCTGGGCGGTTATGACTTCGTCAGACAATTCAATCTCTTGAACAACGCCCAAAACCTGGCCAAAGTTAATATCCGCTTGGACGCGCGGCAACAAGCGGTAACCGGACTTGGTTAAGCTTAAGATGCCGGTTACGTCCATAAAATAGCCTTCTTCAACTTCCGGCTTGGCAATATCGGCGCTGGTTTTTAAATAAACCTTAAGCTCGCCGCTGCCGTCATCAAGGTAATAATTATTGCCCTGGCGTTCCACCAACTCCCCGCTGACCCGAATGACGTTGCCGGCCAAGCCATCATCCAGTTCGTCAATGGCCGTAAGCTCCGGCTGGTTAAGCTGCAACCGGCCAATAATTTCCGGCTGGCTGTCTTTAAGCAAATTGATTCTTGGTTCGCCCTGGACTGTGGAAGTTTTTCCTTTGATTGCCAGCACATCTCCGATTATAAACGGCGGCAAAGCGACTGAGCCGAAATAAACCTGCAGGCCAGCTGATAAATCCGGCGCGGAAATATAAAAAATGTTTTTGCCTAAAACTCCGGGCAAAGCCGTAACCGCGCCCTGCGTTTTCACCAGAACGCCTTTGTCTAAATTTTTTATCTCAGCGAGATCGTAAAATACGTCTGTCTCTTCCGCGGTGATAACTGCGGCTTCTGCTTGATTGACGGCTTGCTCAGCGGCGAAAACCGCTGGCTGGTGGTTGACCGCGCCCGGAGTGCTGCTGGGGGACCACAGCCATTCCTCGTTAACCGCGTCGTAATTATACGACCAATTTTCTTTAACGCCTTGATAAAGCACCGTCTGGACGATTTGATCGTCCGGACCGAGCAAACGCACGGAATCATCGCTGTTATTTAAGGACAAGCGGGAATCGGGCTTTAAAACCAAAAAATATTCAAAAGCGGGAATGGACGCGCTGGCCGAAAAAGCATAAGGCGAACTGCCGCCTTCGGCGTCGTCCAAACGCAGGCCCGATAACGCCAGGGCCGAAGAAGAAGCGTTATACAGCTCAACCCATTCGGCGGCGTCCGAGCCTTGGGGATCGGGCATAAATTCGTTGATCATCAGCCCTTGATAATCGGCCTGATTAAAGGCAACTGTGGGCGGTACGGCCAAAGTTTCAGCGGTCGTGGTGGACGCGGCTTTTTCCACATAAACTGTTTTCTGCGCCGGACATTGCAAAACCGGCTCTTCATCTTTAATGACGTTAGGCCACCCGGGAGTCGGCTCCATGGTCCAGTACCAGTTACCGCCGTTTTTGACGTAAGACCAGGAGTCTTTTGCCGTTTCAATATATTCAGCCTGATCAAGCAAATTGCCGTCGGGCTGGTATAATTTAACGCTGTCACCGTCGTTATTTAAGGCCAGGCCTGATTCCTGGCGGTAAACCACAAAATAACCAAAGGCCGCAATGGTCGTGCTGGCATAATCACTTTGGCTGACGGTATACCGATTCTGGCTGTCATCACCCAGTTGCCAGCCCTCAAGATCAACGGCGACGGCCTCGCGATTATAAAGTTCCAGCCATTCCGCCTCGGTGTCGGAGCCGGCGGGATTGGCTAAAATTTCGTTAATCATAATCTGGCTGGCATAGGCCACGCCCTCCTCGGTGGAGGTGGGAGTTTGTTCGCCCTCGCCTAAAGTTTCCAAAGTTGAAGTCGGCGTGTCATCCGTGACGGCCGGCGTGGAGGTGGCAAAATCATCATCAAGCGTTTCGTCTGTGCTGGTGGGCTGATCGTCAGTAATTTCGGCGGTGGAAGTTGAGACTGGCCCGACAAGCAAATCATCAAAACCGGGAGCGCCGCCGATCACCGCTGACTCCTGCCAATTTTCTTCCAGCCAGACCAAAGAATAGCCGTTATCATCGCCGCCCCCAGTTGACTGGTAAGTGGTGGTGGCAAAAAATGACTGACCAACGTCAACCGACAAACTCAGATTATCTTGACTGTTATTTAACGACATGACGGTATCAACCAGCGACCCCTGATAATCGGGATAGTCCTGTAAAAAAATTTGATCGTCAGCGGCTAAAACCAGGTATTCAAAGGGCTCTATCAACTCATCGCCCAAAACGAGCGACAGCTGGTGATTACTGCCGTCGTTAAACCGCCAGTCGGCATTAATAATGTAAGAGGTGGAGGTGCTATAATTAAAAATTTCCAGCCATTCATGATCGGCGTCAGCGCCGGCAGGGTTATACATGATTTCGGTAAACTGAAGCTGCGGCAAAGCCTCAGCCTGAAGTTTAATAATTAAAAAGCCTGTGAGCAAAGCTGTGACTAAAATAATCAGCACAGCCGCTAAGGCAATGTAAAAAATACTTTTCATAATCGCTTTTCGTTAATAATTAAGTTACGGGCAATACGGATAAGAAATACGGATATTGTACGGATAAATTACGGATATCCTTAAAGAACGGTCATATTTAGCTGTCTGCATAGAAACATTGGTTAATAGTTAACAGGTGTCACCCCTAACTATACCAAGTGTTACCTCTAGGTGTTAACTGTACACACTTGACAAACTCCTAAATATTTGATATACTAATATATTAAAATAATTTCTTTAACAATCAAGGGGAGAGAGCCATAAAACCCTGGCTGACGCTTTGGTTTATGGTAAAAATGGCCAATTTTAAGTAAATTTGCCATCTCTCCTTAAACAAATTTGCCTGATATTAGCTTTTTTGTTACTAACGCACTGCTTGAGGAGAGAGTTTGGTCGTTTCCGGGTAATCCTGAAACTGGCCACTTAACCTGAATGTTCATGGTCATGGGAAATATTTAAATAAAATAAGCCCAAAATGGCCTGGATAAAATTCCTCAAGCACTGCGGTGGTAATAATGAGTTTTTCCGGCTTGGCCGGACTTGACTCTAAAATATCACAATTGGGGCGAACGCCCTTTTATAGGGTTGTTTCGCCCGCAAACCTTAGCCGGCAAAAAAATTACTGGCTGAGGTTTGAAAAATTCCTTTAGCTTAACATGGAGCGGCTAAAAATCAGATAAAAAATAACAACGTGCCAGGTCTCACTCAGTATGATGACCTAATCAAACTCTAAGGGCAGAAGCCTAAAAACTTTGTCCTGTTTTTTGTTTAAGAATCAGGAACCGGAGACGTAAAACGCGAAGCTGGACGCTAAAATTAATAAAACTGCTACCCTAGCTTTTCCAGCTTCAGCTTTAAATTTTCAGTTTCGCTTCTACTGACAATTTTCCAGCACCCAGTAAAAATCGTCAAACTCGTCATCAACCGACAGATCCGGATACTTCTCTTTTGTCTGGCGGTTGATGGTATCATAAACTTTAACCGTCTTGTCTTTGACCACAAAATAATCTATCTGTCCTAAGACGACAAAAGCAAAGCGTTGGTCTTCAGGATAAATACAGCTGCCCCTGATGTCATCGTCAGTCACCCGGAGCTGAAGTTTGACTAAATTTCTGGCTTGCTCATGCATGGCCTGATTCTTCGCCCTGATATTGTCTCTGACCACCCATAAGATTGCTCCGGTTAAAATCACCGCTAAAGCCAGATAAATAAAGCGCTTTTTTTTCTGCATATTTTTTAGTATAAGTTGTTAATAATATCCGAAGGGTCGGCATTGCCGGCTTTAAGTTCATTGACCCAAAAAATGCCTACCTGATTGGCGGTAATGTCATCCCCGCTGTAGCCGCCGCCCATCTCCCTCATTTCATTATAACTGTAATCCGAATCTAAAACAGCCTTAAAACCGTCATGAATTTCCTTCAGCCGGCCCAATAAACCGGCGACTCGGCCGCCATATTTCCAAGCCAGCCTGGCCGAAGCCGCAAAATGCTGAAGCTTGTCCTGCTGGCTTCTGTTACCGCCATATTCGCCGCCTAATGAGCTGGGTAAATTATCGCGGCGCTGGATATAATCTTCACGCGACTGATCCAGCGTTTTATCATGCGCCCAATCAATATGCACCGCGTCGTAAAAAGTGTCCAGCGCTGAGCCAATATCGGCTTCGCCGTCTTTATTCTGCGAAAGTTCCAGACACTTATGCCAGATGGCGTCCAAAGCAGGAGCGTTGCCATCACGGTCCCTGATTTCCCAGTAGCTGTCATCGTTTCTGATGAAATGGCTGATTTGATCAAACCGCTCCTGCCTTTCTTTGGAAACGGCGCCGGTGGGATCGGTCACGTTCACCGGATTGTTAAGAGCATAACTGTAAGCGTTCAACCTTTGGGGATTGGACAAAACCTCCTCCAAAGTCAGCCCGGTTTTTGCTTCCAGTTCCGGCGTGGCCAAAAGTTTCTGCAATGGGTCGGGCTGGGTGAAACGGCCCAGAGAGGGATTATAATAGCGCTGGCCGTAATAGTACAGCCGGCTGGCCGCGTCCAGCTCCTGGCCGGTAAAGAGATGGTCGGTTTGGGCCGAGGCCAAACTAGGCCACAGTAAAAGAACAATCAAAACCCCGAACCAGTCGCTCAACTTGACTTGAGACGATCCAGGACAAATCGCTTTTTTCATTTTGTGTTAAGTTAATGATTAACGGTGGCTCGGCGGCTCAGCCGCCTCGCCACCAGCGTTTGGAGAAAGCTATGCTTCCGACAAACGAAGCTATATTTCCGATGTCTGTAGCTGATCTTAATAATAGAATTGTAACTTGGTCATGAGTCGCTTTAATTTTTAAATTAATCAATAATAAAATAACAAAAACAGGGCCGGTAAGCGAACGTTCAACCATTGACCCTGTTTTATCCCGCGCTTTTTCTAATGCCTTCTGTCAAGGCGCAGGATTTATTTTATTTTAATCTTGACTAAATCAGTTCAAAACTTTCAAGCAACCGGTAAAGCATGTAGGTAAATTCCCCGCGGGTTAATTCCCGTTGCGGCTCCAGCAAACCGGCTGGCAAAAGATTCATGGCCAAGCCTTTGTCCAGATACGGCTTCCAGTCAACGGCATCGTTATACTTGTCCTGCCAGAGATTAAGCTCAAAAGATTCCGCCAAGGCTTTAAGGCCGTCGGCCAAAGTCACCGTGGTGCCCTGTAAAAAACCGGCGCCATCACGGTTGATCTGAGTCCGCTTGCTTTCACTAAAGGCTTTGTTCAGATAGCTTTTGACTTCCGCCGCGCTAATCAATTTTTCCGGCCTAAAAGTACCGTCGCCGTAGCCAATGGCCACGCCCCGGTCGGCCAAGTTAGCAATGGCCTGTTCATAGCGATGGTAGGTGATGTCCGAAAAAACATAATCCAACGAGCCGATATCGTAACGGCCGCGGCCGATCCGATCCTCCGGCTGGCCGTGATTCTTAAAGCTTAAAAGTATCTGCTTAAAATCATTAAGATAGCGGTTGTAATTATCCAGCAGATCGTCATAAATAATGGTGTAATTATGTTCGCCATCGCGCAAAAAAACGGTGCTGACTTTTCTGACTTCCTGGGATTCCTCGCCCTCATAGCTGTAGGTCAACGACCAGCCGCTGAGATTATCAATAGTCAGGGCGGAATTTTTGTTGATCAGTTTAAAGCCGGCTAAAGTTTCGTGACCCTTCAGCATCAAATCCAAATAGCCGGCATTATCCACGGCTTTAAAGTCATCGTCAATTTCCTGATAACTTAAATCAATCTCGCCGACGACGTCAGCGGGGTTATGGTAAGTGGCGATCAAATCCTCTTTCAAGGGATCGGCATTCCTTAAGATATACCAGTCGCCGGCGCGGCCGATGGTAAAAGCAGGATCGCTTTTGGCCAGCGTTTCAATCACCTGAGGCTGATCATTAGCCGGCTCCTTAAAGGTCAAAGTCTCCAGCACATTGTTGATATCGGCTAAATCCTGATCGGCCTGATCCAAATTAACGTAGTAAATGATATTAAAGACGGCATAACCGTAAGGAATAATATAAGCGTTCAACTGTTGGGAATAATAATTATAGCTTATATGGGTGGCGGGCTGGCCGGCCATGGTGGTTGCCTCCTGCTTAAAATCGGTCAGATATTCATTGATTAAGCCAAGCTTGCGGACAGCCTCGTCCAAATAAGACTGGGGCGTTTTAAACGGCAATGGCTGAATCTCAATGGTAATATCCTTAGTGCCTTCGTTGGATTCATAAAGCAGACGCAGGCCGGTTTTGCTGATATTGTCCCATTGCCAGTTTTCGTCGGCCGCCAGGGAAAACTTGGGATAATAAGGATGAGTGTAAACATTATCATCCTTGGCGTCATTTATAACATTCTTTTTAACTTTCAGGATTTCATAAGCCTGCTCGTTGACTGTCGGCTGGCTGTCACGGTACTGCTCAATAAAATAAACGGCCGCCTTAATATCCAAAACATAGCCCAGATTTTCATAAGAAGAAACGATATAAGTGGGCACGCCGATAAAATTTCCTTCGGCATCCAGGGCTGTGCCGCCGGAATTGCCACCGGAAATATCCGTGTCGGTTTTATAATAAGCGACGCCGTTTTTGTCTTCAAAACCGGAAAGCTGGCCCCTGGTTCTGGTTAAAGTCTTGCCGCCGATGTCCGAATAACCGTAAACGTCCAGGGGCTGACCCACCGTTGCCTCGCCGCTGAAATTGTAATCCAGATAAGGCAAAGCCGGCACGGATCCGCCGCGGTTATCCAGGCCGACGAATTGCAATAAGGCCAGATCCAGATACTTGTCGTAACCAACCAGAAAAGCCGAGTACTCGCACACCGGCTCCTCGTTTTCTTTAAAGCTTAAGCAGACGGCAAAAACGTCATAAGCGTCGTCCTGATAATCCAGCACCACATGGCTGTTGGTTAACAGCAGGCCCGACGGGCTGATGACGGTGGCTGAAGCGGCATTGGCCTGGTAGATGTCGCCGTTTCTGGCCAGACGGTAAGCTTCCACTTTGACCGTAGGCGAGACCAAATTATAGTCCTTGACCGGTTCGGCCGCGGTGTTTTTGGTTAACAGATACAATGGCGCCGCCATAACCAAAACCACGCCCGCCACAAGAATAAGTTTTTTCATGAATCAATAATTTATTAATTAATTAGCTTGATTTTAATAATTGAATGATCGCCCAAATAATAATTACGGGCGCTGGAATACAGCCAATCTTCCTGCTTAACCACATAGGCTTTACGCACCGGATTATTATGAATATAATTCAGCTTCTGCTGAAAAAATTTTTTGGATTCAATAACAATAGGATGATTATCATACCGCCACAATTGAAAGACTTGATTTTTAGCACTTCGCTGATCCCTTAATATTTCCTGAATGTAACCCCGATTGTCTTCCGATAACGTTTGATAAATGCTATGGCTGTCTGCCTTTTAAAATCTTGCAAGATTTGTGAAAATCCTGGTTTTGGGTTTATTGTAAATGTTTTGCGTATCGGTTGTCCATCGTTGGTCAAAAGCACGGCTTCCTCCAAACGCTGGCGGCGAGGCAGCTGAGCTGCTGAGCAACCTTTATCCGACTTATCGCTACTGCTGACAATCAGATGCAAATGATTAGTCATTATCACGTAAGCGTAAATAGCTAAACTTTTTCTCTGCTGACAAAATTTTAAACTTTTTATTAAAAAACCAAAATATACCGGCTTGGTAAAAATATCTAACCCACTCAAAACTGTTAAAGTTACAAAATACTTTATTCCTCTGGCGGGATTTATTTTGTATACTGACACCGCTTTTCTTTGATTGCCGACCAAAAGAAAGACCTCGGCCCTCCTTTAGCGCTTTAGCTTACTATTTTTCTAATGTTAAGCCAAGATTAATATCAGCTATATTTCTCCGACCTCGATTTTTCTCAAATCATCATTGGCAATGCCCAAACTTAATTCCCTCATAATCCTGTAAGCTTCAGCGCCGTCCTTGAGGTAATAGCGGTGACCGTCATCCGGATTCACGTACCAGGCTTCGCCATGGTTCTCAACCTGCAAAATAATGTGGCCTTTTAACCGGTTAATCAAGTTAACATCGCCGGTTTGCCGGCTGCCCTCAGCCGGAATTTTTTCCAAATCGGCATTGGAGATGCCCAGGCCAAACTCCCTGAGCATCCGGTAAGCGGCGGTGCCGTCTTTTAAATAAAATTTTTCTTCTTTGGTGGGATGCACGTACCAGGCTTCGCCATGGCTCTCAACCTGCAATAATATTTTACCTTTTAACTTTTTAGTTAAGTTGGCATCCTTAGCCTTAACCAAATATTTTTCCATAACGCTAACATTATCATCGGCGGCGGGCGTGGCATCTTCAGCAACCGTTTCAACTGCCGACGCGATTGCCGGCTGACCGGCTTGAACGGTTAGAGCGTCATCAAGCTGAAAAACTAATGAATCGCCATTCATCAAATAAAGATCATAGTGACCGTTTAATGAGACATTATCCGGAATAGTTACCTCAATTAGATTGCTGCCGCCAAACTTAACCTGACTACCGGGCACACTATATTCACCAGCCGAGCCAATTAATTTGATTGTGTAATCACTAGAAAAATTATGGCCGTATATAATGAATGTCTGACCCGGGTAAACAGACTTAGGTGAAATAGAAATCGCCGGGTCTGTTTCAACCGCGGCCGCCTGAGTGAAATAATGAATCTCAATGGTGTTAAAACAATCATCGGACAATTTTACCGTGATTGGTGCGTTCGAATTTTCAGGAAGCACCACATTTATCAGGTTATCGTCCCAATTGGCTACGCTAACCTTTTGATCTCCAAAATAGACTTCTTTTATAACATCGCCAAAATAGTTACCTTCAATTTTCACCAACTGGATATAAGGATTATCATCATTGAGCGACACAGCTTCAATTACAGGTTTAACTTGATAATAACCTATGGTAGCCGAAAAATATTCATAATTATCGCCATACTCGTAGGCGCCGTTATAGGTTGTTCCGTAATAAAAATACCCTCTAACCACAATCATATTAATACTGGAAGTAAAATACGATGGCGCGATTACTTTTATCTCGGTATCGGACCAAGACGTAATAGTTGCCGGCACGTCATAAAAATAAACATTGGCCCTTGAACTGTCCGTTCCAAAAGTATGGCCGGTGATGGTTATTTCCTGGCCGGGAGAGATTACGGCGGGCGCAAAATTCACCAACACGGGGCCCGGGCGCCTTGCCGGCCAATAAGCTTCCGCATTGCTTGCTATCATTAACCCAAGGGTTAAGGTAAACAAGATAAAAAAATAAAATTTTTTTCATAATACTGTATAATTTTATAACTTACTATGCTCGTCAATTATTCGCTATCCCGGTATTAATAATTATGTACAAACCTTATATTTCCAGCCTTGCCAGTCATAAAAAAATTGGAACTAAAATGTTAGAAAATAACAATCTAACAAATTAATGGGATCAGTTTGTGTAAATTTTTCTGTCGCCGCCTCATAATGCCTCGCCCCATAAAAAGCATGGACAACATCTAATGAAATTTTAAGATGATTTTTTAATGACTAATTTGTTTCCTACCTTTAATTTCGTCGATTCTTTGATTAATATATTTTTCGGGGTTAAAATTATCTAACCCAACATCTTTTAAAGTCAACCCATCTGCCACTGATTGTTGTTGAATCATAGATATTATTTCCATATAACCATATAATTTTCCGATAACAAAAGTATCGTCCTTATGATTCTTATTAAATTCCATCAATTCTTTAATAACGCTTTCCAGATATATCTTTAGGTCCTCCCCTAAAATTTTCAAATATGATTTATATTTATTGTCATAATTGTTATCTAGCATGTTTTTCTATCCTTTCTTTCAAGATACCACTCTTAATATTGGCTTTTTCTTGATTATTTAATAAATGAGTTTTCCATTGATTTAATTGACCCTGAATGTCTCGCTCTGTCTTATTCGCAAAATCATCAATATACTTCTCAGGATTAGCCAACTTATCAATATGCTCCTCAACATTCTTCATATGGCTGGCAACGCTATCAACAAGCTCTCGGTCTGTCCTATTAACATAATTCTTATATTCCCCAAAATGTTTACCGCCATTCTTGGCCACATCATACGCCTTATCAGCTGACTTGATTATATTTTTAATCTCGCTGGCCTTAACATATATTTTAACCCCGGCTTCAGCAACTTTAGCGGTTATTCTCTTAACCATGCCTAACCCCGCTACTCCTGGGATAAATATGCTACCGGCATCCAGTCCTAGATTGGTCCATTCGGAGGTATCCACGCTTCCGTTAGTGATAAACTGATAAACAATGTTTCCTAAATCATAAAGCGTAAAGCCTATATCAATAATAAAATCAAATAATTCGCCGTCAGGATCAACATAAACAATCGGATTATTTAATGAATAACTATAATTATTCAAAGACTGCGGACGGGCTAAAAGTTCTAAGGCTGAAACATTATTTTCTTGCTCTAACTCGCCGGAAGAAGCAATTTTAAAGGACACGGGGTCTATTCTGGTAAACCTGCCTATATCCTGCGCATAGTACCTCGCTCCGGCATAAGTCAAATCAGTTTCTTCATCCAGTTCGTGTCCGGTGAACCCAGCACCACTTTTTAGGTATTTAAATTTTAAAGACCAATTCGTTTTTTCAACTCTTTCTTAGCATTTCCATGCTGTTTTAACCTTTGCTCTCTACTTCTGGCCAGTCTTTCTTCTCTATAGGCTTCATAGTATATCAAAATCCAAGGTGTATATCTTTTTGTTGAAAATATTTTGCCGCTATTATGCTGTTTTAATCTATTGGAAAGTTTACTGGTAGAACCTATGTAGATTTCATTTTGTTTTAGCTTGCTTATCAATATATAGACATAATACATATTGCTTAATTACTAACTTAAAAAGTGGTGCTGGGTAAAACGCCTGTTGGTTTCTCCAGCAACTTCTTCCTCTATTCTTGTTCCGCCATAAGGGTAGTAATCATAGGTTGCCGTGATATTGCCATCGGCGTCCGTCATTATGGAACTGGAACCAAGGTGGTCGGAAAAGATTAAACTAATACATAAAAGTGGTGTGGGGATAGAAGGTAGCTACAAAACCTGCTCGAGATAATTAAGATGGTTTAAAGGTTTTTAAAAAACTTTATCTAAGGAATTCTGTAATTTTATTGCGTCTTCCCATGAATAGGCGGTCAGAACATGAATCTCCTTATGATCAACTATATCGCAAGCAACTTTAAATATCTTTTTAAGACTAGCAAATTCTGAATAACTAACAGTTAGCAAGAAAGATTTTTTCTCTAATAAAGAATGAATTTTTTTCTTGATAATTCTAATTTCTTCTATATCAAGTTTTGTTTTTACTATAAGTTGGTCTAAACCGAAAGCCGACATAGGAATATCTATAATCCTATCAAATAGATTTAACTCATCCTCTGAAAATTCCAATTCTAATAATTTATTATTATTTATCAACTTCATAATTTATTATTTTAAATTATTAAAATAATCCCTTCCGTCAGTAGGCACTAAGGCTGTTCCTTGATCCGTACTACTCGGATCATAAATAACTACTGATTTTGTCTTATCATCCCAATAAGCTACTCTGCCCTTTTCTAAATTTTTAACCTCCGTTGGATTATCTAAAACATTTTTTACTTTCTTTGCAAAATCAGTTTGTGTTTCCACTCCAAACTCATTTTTATGTTTTTCATAAGCATGGCCATTAGCAATATTTTTAGAAATATCAGAACTCTGCTGTGATTGACTAGTGGCTTTTGATGAATCAGTTGCCTTTGGTTTACTAGCCGCATTAGCCTCGCCGCTGTTCCCAGGATCAGCCTTGCCGGTAGCGGTATTAGTCTGTTTAGACTGGACTTTCTTGGTGGCGGTATCTATTAGCACGGTCTCACCGGCAGTCAGGGCGACTCCAGCTCCCGTGGTCATGGCGTTATCCATATGCTGATCGCCAGCCTCTGTGTCGCCTTCCATGTAAGAACCGGCGGCCGCGCCTGTTTCCGAGGCCATATAGGCGCCGCCAACTGCCGCTGAAATGGTTGTAATGACAGCTGGTATATTGGCGACAAGCCACACAGCACCATAATATAGGGCCGCAAAAATAGCTATTCTGCCGTCAGGATCAATATATTTGATCGGATTATTCCTGCCATAGGCATACTCATTTAATTTTTGTGGGTCGATTTGATAACCGTAAGGTACATAAGCGCTTAATTCATCGGCCTGTGTAAACCTCCCCACACCAGCAGCATAATACCTCGCTCCGGCATAAGTCAGATTAGTTTCTTCATCCAGCTCATGTCCGGTGAAACGCCTGTTGGTCTGGGCGCCAACTTCTTCCTCAATCCTTGAGCTTCCATAAGGATAATAGTCATAGATAGCGATAATATTACCTTGTTCATCGGTCATGACAGATGACGAACCCAGGTGATCTCCAAATATCAATGAGATGACATTCTGGCCATTTTCTTTCTTTACTTGCCCTAAGCGCTGATTCCCAAAAAACAGATGTTTGGTGGTAGAGGTAGGCGAGTCGTAAGCTTCATCCAGGTATTCATACTCAAGGTACTGGTTAGGATAAACTGTCTCGGTGATGACGTTATCCTGGCCGGTTTCATCCGTAACCTTTTTGTAAACCCTTTGGCCGGACTGATCATAGCCAAAGACGGAAGTTAAAGTCTGCTCTAGGTTTTGGGCTTTGGAGAGCCTGTCCTGGTAGTTATACCAGTATCTCTGGGCGGGATCTTGTTTTAGGTTGCCGTTGTTGTAGTAAGTGTAATTATTGCCATTGATTGTCGTGGCCTGGTAGGGATTATTGTTAACGTACGAATAGTCGCCGATGTCGGATTTATTGATGATATTGCCGATAATATCGTAAGCGTAGGTCTGGACGTAATCTTCGTTATTGGCCGAGTCGGTGACGGTGGCGGAAGTCAGGCGGTAGAGATCGTCATATTCGTAGACTGTGGTTTTAGCTAAAATGGTGGCGGAAGAATCGGTTAGGCTGATGATGTTGCCAACGGCGTCGTAAGCATAAGTTAAATCCTGCAGGTTATCCTGCCCGTTAAGCGTTACTTTTTGCGTCAGACGGTAGGCCTGTAAAGGGTCAAAAGTATTCTCCGTCACCGTACCGTTAGTATAGCTAATTTCCGCGATTTGTTTAAGCGGCGAATAGCTGACGTCTTCAATAACGCCGGCATAGTTCTGGCCGTCTGCGGAGATCGCCAAACCGACTGGCTGGCCCAGGGTATTAAATTCATAGGCGACAAAGTATTCTTCCGGCGCGAGGTAATGGATTAAAGACGGCTGGCTGGTTAAGGTGTAGTTGTAAGCCATGGCGGCCGCGGTAAAGTCTGAGTTGCTGAGCTCGCTGGTCACCCGGCCCCAAATATCGTAGCCGTACTCCCTGCGCCAGTTGCCGTTAATTTCCACTTTAGAAAGGCGGCCAATGGCGTTTGGCCCGCCATCGTAAATATAAGAAACGTACTGATCCTGTCTGGCCGTATTCCTTTCAAAGAGCAGGCGGTTCAGGGCGTCGTATTCATAAGCCGTTACTTGGCCCTCGGGATCGCTTTTACCAACCAAGTTGGATGCGTCGTCGTATTCATAAGCCCAGACGCCAAATCCATCATTGAGCTGAGCCCGATGCATTTCTTCCTGGCTGATCAAGCGGCCCAAAGAATCATACTCAAAATTTCTTTCGTTGCCTTCCGCGTCAATGATTTTGGTGATTTTATTCAGGTAATTATAAGCGTAATGAGTGGCATAAACCTGGCCGTCCAGATATTCATCAACCCGCACCAGCTGATTGTAAGCGTCTTTGTATAATTTTTTCTGATGGCCTTCGGGATCGGTGATAAGCACGTTCCAGCCGTCATATTCGTAGGTGGTCATAAAATTACTGGTGGAACTATGGAAGGTTTCTGAGATAACGCGATCCAGGCCATCATAGGTATAGTAAGAGTATGGCTGAGTGCTAGGGCTAAAATCTGGTTCCATAAAAACCAAGCCGGCTTCCACATAAGGTATAGTTTTTCTTTCCAAACGGCCGGCCATATCATACCTTAAACTGACTACGAGATAATCGCCGCTTAAGGATTCTTCACGCGTTTGCACCTGGCGGCCCAGGCCGTCAAAATAAGTGTAAACATCCAGCCAGTTGTTTAAATCAATCCTGTTGGATTGTTTTACCCAAGACGGAGTTTCAGCGTCATGATATTCATAAGACTGCATCACCAGCAAATTGCCCGGATCGGCCGGATTAGTGCGCCTGACTTCAGTCAAACGCCCGAAAGCGTCGTAGGACCTTTCTTCAATCAAACCGTTGGGATCTTCGCTGCGGGTGATCTGGCCGGTGGCCAGATCATACTCGGTTAAAACCGTCTGATTAAGATGATTGGTGGTTGCGGCCGGATAATAATTATCGTCATCGTAAGTTATGGCGGTCACCTGCCCCAAAGGATCTTCTTTTTGGGTCACCAGGCCGTAATCGTTAAAAGCGTAATCATATTCCATCTGGCCGATCATTAAGTCTTCCTTGGTCAGATTGCCTGTTTGCACCTGGCCGTAAGCCAGGCCGTCGTAATAGATTTGCTGTTCGGTGGATTCCTGCATTTGCGGGTCGGTCACGGTTTGCTTTTTCAGCGCCTCCTCCAGATAGCCGGCCTGGCTTTGGGCGTATTCGTAAGTTATTTCTTTAGAGTCGCCTTCGTCATCCACATACAGGCCGTTTTCGTAAGCATAAACTTCGCCCAGTTGGGTTGTTGCCAGCAAATTGCCGTTGCTTAAGGAATAGGTGTATTCGGTGGTGGTAATTTTGGCGTTATCAATGGTGCTGCCGGCGTCAAAAATGATAAAGCTGTCCGCGCCCGCTGACCATTCGCCGGCCGCTCCTTCTTCGCCTTCGTCATCCCAAAACCTTAAACGCCAATAATACGTGGCGCCGTCATAAGCCAGAGCGTCGCCGCCGTAAGTTATGGCGGGAGTGCGCTGGCCAAGCGGCAACAGCTCCGGCAGTAAAGTTTTGCCGCTGTCCCACAAGGGATCGTTAAAACTGCCGCCCTCGGCAATCACCTGCAGTTGGTACCACTTGGCGTAATCCGGTTCATTGGCGTCGTAATAAACTCCGGTAAAGTTGGGATAATGGGTGTAAACGGCGATCGGGTTTGTTTGGCCTTCGGTTTCCAGAGCCATGGGCTGATACGGCGGGACGTTTTCCGGCACGGTATACCACACGGTCAAATATGGCGCGAATTCGCCCCCGGTTTCCGTGGTTTTAAAAGTAACGTAATTAAAATTACTATTACCACCAGCCGGCTCAACATCTTCTAAATCATGGCCTTCCCTAACGCCCAGCCTGGTCCAGCCGTCCAAAGAAATCCAGGCCAAACCCTCTTGATTCAAGGGCAGTTCATTATATTCACCCAAAGTTATGTCATTAACGGCCAAATCAGCGGAACCTCTGACCGCGCCATGGACGGCGCCGCAGTTATCATAATCCGCGGTAACCAAAGTGGCGGTGGAAGCCTGATCCGTTTCCACTAAGCTGATGTAGGCATTGTCATCCGAGTCCGAATAAATCGGGTAAAAAGACAAAGTAGCGCCGGTTACGGTGGCAATATCCGGCAACTGGCTGGTGTTAAAAGGCAAAAACATTCTGCTAATGGTATAAGAATTCGTCACTACTGGCCGGTAACGATCAGAGGCCGCGCTCATATCGTTCCTGACCGGGTAAGCGTGTTCCCCTATGGCAGAATCATGCGCGGTATTCCAGGTATCCCCATCACGAATTTCAACATAGCCGTCGCTCGGTGGCAGTTCAAAACTTAAGACCGCGTCTGTCCTGACGGGATATTCAGCCTGTTTAAGCCAGTCCAACGGCAAATTCTTGATCAAGTACCACTGGCCGTTTTCATTGGTTAAGGACAAGACCACGGCTTGCGCCCGACGGCTGGCATCTTCCATCAGCGCCGGCCAGATATAAATCGCCTGATTGTTTTGCGTGATTTTAATGTTGTCCAAAGTGTCGTAGCTGACGTCAGTTAAACTGCCGGAAACGCTTTGCGTTTGACCGGTAACATCCGTAAAATCAAAAACGGCGTCTTTAACATTGTTTAGCCTGAACTTAAGCGCCACGGTTTTAGACTCAGGAGATAAATTATTAAAGACGGATAAATCTTGAAAAACCACTTCCTCCTTTAAGGACAGGTTAGTCAAGGTCAGTTCCAGATCAACATCCTTGCCAAAAACACCGGCGTATGCCACCTGACGATTCGCCTCAGGGCCGCTGGCCATTAACTGCCCCCGGCTAAGCCCGCTGTAGGCTAAAACTAAAGCTTGTTCAGCCTGATCAGTAGAGGTCATAACCGCCGGCGCCAACTGTATCAGATTATTCTTAAGGCTGAAATTAATGGTTGACTCATCATTCAATGCTTCCGGCAAACTCGCCTGATAATCCGCTTTAAACATTTGCCAGCCAAAAGCTGTCTGATTTAAGGTTGGATCAATGGTTTGCCAGGCGTTATTTTCGTCCAAATAATTATTCGGTTCCTGATTGACTTCCAGACTATAAAGCGACTGGCCGTTTTGCTGGCCCTGATAAACGGTCTTAGAGTATTTTGACTTTAACTGGCCGACTTCCCCGCCCGCCTGATCATTGCCGGTTGAGTTTGCTTGAGGCAATCTGGCCTGCTGGCGGTTATGGTTACCGCCGAAATGATCCAAATTTTCCACCAGCACGTCTTCCGTAAAGTCAAAATTGGTGGCGCTGTCTAATTTCACAAAAGTTCTGTCATTGCCCAAATCTTCCACGTCCCATTTGTTGATTGTCTGGCGCAGGAGCAAAAGATTCTCCCCCTGATCCTGATAAATTTCCTGGCGGTACATTTTGCCCTTTTTGGCAATATGGTCCTCAAACTCGCCGTAAGCCTGGCCGTTAATCCCGCCGCCCTGGTGATAATAGGATTTTATAACTTTTTGGCCGCTGGCAGGTACATTGGGAGGGGTTGGCAAAGTGTATTGGACGGTTAAATAAGGATCAGTCTCCGCGCCATGTTCGGTAGTATATGAATGAAGATAATTAAAATTAAATGCTCCGACGCTGGGAGGCGCGACATCTTCAATGTCATGTCTTTCCCTTAAGCCGAACTTTGTCCAACCAGATTTATTAATCCAAGACAGGCCTGTTGCGTCTAAAACAAAATTATTATATTCATTCAAAATAACATCATCAAAATCTAAAACCCCGCCCGTTTCCGGATTATGCACGCTTCCGCAATTATCATAATCATCTACCTCTAAAGCATTAACAGAAGCCTGGCTGGCTTCCACTAAATACATCGCTCCGTTATCGTCATCATCCATTATCCAAGGGAATAAAGAGATGGCGGCCGTATCTATTTGAGCATTTTCGGGTAAAATACTGGTATCATAAGATAAAAAGGACCGAAAAATAGCAAAACCCCACGGACTATGCCAGTTGGCTGAGGCTTCCAAACCGCCATAAATACCATTACCTGCTGTTGAATTATGAACATAGTCCCAATCCTCTTCCGGTACATCAATCACCCTAACCGCGCCATCGCCACTAGAGGCTTCCAAACTAATAATAGAATCGGTTCTTACCGGAAAGCTGGCTTCTTTAAGCCAATCAACTGGCAAATGCTTAATTAAATACCACTGGCCGTTTTCCTCGGTTAAGGTAACATTTACAGCCTCGGTTTTATTTACCGCATCTTGTATGATGGCCGGGCGGATATAAATAGACTGACCATTTTTAATAATTTTAATGGCGGTAGCGGTTTGATATTCCGCGCCTGTCATAGCTCCGTCTATGGTCTGAGTTTGTCCTGTAATATCGGTTAAATAAATGACTGATTGATTTAGACCGTCAAGCTTAAATTTAAAATCAACTGTTTGCGCCTCAGCCGGAATATTATTTAGAATGTTTGAATTCTTAATCACCGTCTCTTTTTTAAGAGAGGTGTTGGTTAACGATATTTCTAAATCAACGTTCGCGCCCAAAGCATTAGGATAAACGAGCTTTTTATCTTGCCAGATACCAGACTCTACTAAATTGCCCTGGCTTTCTTGGTTGGTATTTAATATTTGAGTTTGGGCTTGATCATTCGCGTACGATATATCTTTGACGTTAAATTGCAACGAATTATTTTTATAAGTAAAATTTATCGTTGAGTCATCATTTAATTCACCGGGTAAAATTACCTGATAATCGGCCGTATTCATTTGCCAGCCGTGGGCTGAGGCTTTAAGACTAACGTCAATTTCCTGCCAATTCTGATTTTGATCCTGATAATGTACTGGCTTTTGCCTGCTTTCCAACTTATAGACTTTTTTACCTTCGGGATTTACTCCATCGTAAAAAACTTTATGATAACGGTCCCTTAAACTGACAATTTCCGTTCCAGCCTCTAAAATACCAAGACTGCTTTCTTTATGGCCATCAATAATTTCCATATCTTTATTTTCATTATCAATGACCCCTGCGGCATTTTGCAAGTTACCATTATCTATGGCGTCTTGCGCTACCTCTTTCCGAATCACTTCATGAAAACCGGCAAACTGATTTTCCAAAGGATCGCTGGCGTCAAGGTAATAATGGCCGTCGTAATATTCGTAACCGGTCACAGTCTGGTTGCCCAGGCCATCGTTAACAGTGACGCTCTCTACGGTTTGCAAAATGAACGGCAGATGCTGGTTGCGGTAATTGCCTTCTCCATCCTGAATACGGGCGGAAGACTTATATGTCAGGGTTGTTTCCCCGCCATAACCGTTATCAATGGTTGACAACAAATCCGGTTTGCGGCTGTCGCCCAAATATACGTGTTGTTCAATGACCATGGGATTTGGTTCATAAACATATCTTTGAACCACGTCGGTGCTGCCATCGGCGTTAATATCAAATAATCTGACGCCCAAATCCTGATAATTAAAATTTAGGTGATGATTGACAAACAAAGTCGGCATTTCCCACGAATCATCCATAACCCAATCACTGCCGTTATTAATGTAAACGTGCTCATGCAACTCATCATTATATTCATAAGACTCAACAACATCAAGCAGACCGTCATTGTTAATATCAGACAATCTAATGCAGCCGTATTCCCAGGGGCCGCCAGGCAAACCATCGGAAAACAGTTCATCCGACCAGCCGTCGCCGGTATTCAAATAAATGCCGGGGTCTCCGTGTACAACTGAACCCCATTGTTTAATTAAATCAGCCAGACCGTCGTTATTAACGTCAATAAAAAACATGCCTTCCTGCCAACTTTCATTGTTAAATATCTCATGATTCCAGTAGCCTGCACCGGACCAGGTGCTGTCTCCGTTATTTAAATAAATCAGAGCGTTCCATTGATTGTTCCCCTCAGAGTGATTCTGCAAAAGATCGCCCAAACCGTCACCGTTAATGTCAGTCACAAAATTAGGGGCGTAAATCGGGTCGGGCAAATTATCGCTCCACTCGTTGTTTAAAGACCAACGCTGGGCCGCCGGCGTATTTAATCTGATATGAGTTTCCCCGCCGCGCTCGTCAATAAAATCTATCAACTGGTCGCCGTTAATGTCGGAAAAAAATCCCAAATCCAGTGGATTAAAAGGCAGGCTGTTTTCGCCATAATAGTCGTTCCAGGCTTGGTCATTTTTGGTATTCAAATAAGCGGAGCCTACTTTGGCGTAATCGGTCCAGCCGTCGCCATTGGCCTCAACCGGCCCACCGCCGTAAGTGCGGGTATAATCCATTTCGCCTAAATAAGATATCGTCGGCTGGTTCCAATTATCCGTGTCATCCAGCCATTCATGCGATCTTGTCTGATAGGTAAAAGTACTGGCCGGCAGGCCCTGCCACTGATTATCGGCATAGTCAAACCTTTGAATTGATGATAATAAATAAGTCAGATCATTCTCGCCAACAGTGTAATCCAAAACAAACTTTCTTTCGTTAAGGCCGTCAACCAAAACCGTAATCTCGCTCACCAGATATTTGGTGTAAGCGGCAAAGTGCGGCATATAACTTAAGTGAGGCACGATTCTTTCGTCCTGCTGATCCGGCGTAGAATAAAACGGCTCAAAGCGGACTTCCGCCGGCCCGTCCGTTTGCTCATGTCCGGTATATTTGATGTTTTTGGGATAAATCTGTCCGTCTTCCTTGTAATATTCAAAGCTGAGATAATTATCGTTGGTATCCCTGACTTCCCCGAGCAGCCAGCGGTAAATTATGCCGGCGTCTTCGGGATTATCCTGTCTGGCCGCAGGCTCCGTGCCAAAAAGAAAAGTCTGGCCAGATTTGCCCGTGACCCGCCAGGATTCGTCATCCAAAAATTCAATCAGTAAAAAGGCTTCTTCCGCTTTGGCGCCGTACAGGCCGTGAGTTTGGTCGCTTAAATCAACGGGCTTAAGTTCCATGGACTGGCCGTTTAAAACCAGCGTGAATTCATTGGCCGTATACAGTTCGTTGGACTTTTTGGCGCTTCTGACAATATAGCTCTGGCTTAAGCCCCAGCCAAAGCCGGCCAAGGAATCATAGTTTGATTGATGGCTGTTGTAGTTTAAGGATAATTGGGGCGCCAAGCCGGCGCGGCCCGGTGGCAGATCCAGCTGATAGCTATAAACCGCCGCGCCGCTGAATTGATCCACGTTAAAAGAGCCGGAAAGACCCTTGATGTTCATGTTGCCCAAAGACTGAAATTCCGGATGAAACGGGCTGGACTGAGGGTCATCTTCGTCCAGTTCCAAAGTCCCTTGATCGCCTTCGGCCGGCGCCACAGCCTCTGCTTGATTTAATTCAATGGGCGCGGCTTGAGCCGGGGTTTCTTTGGCCGCCTCAATGGCTGTTGATTCATCGGCTGATTCTGACGCCTGAACCGCCTCGGCCGCGTAAAGCAGGCCGGTATTGCTTAAAATACAGGCAACGGTTAAAATAACGATCAATGTTTTTTTCATAAAATTATCCGGTTAATTTTATTTAAGTTTAAAAATTATAAAAAATTAAAGCTACCTGTGATTAAACAGGCTGGCAATGCCCAAAACGATGAATAATGAGAGAAGTTCCATATATTTTCAATAAAGCAATAAATCAAGAAAACAATTAAACAAATTTTATATTATTACTTAACGAATTGGTTGGTTGATTATTAAATTTCTTGATTTTTTGTTTTATTGATTCCTTGATTTTAGCGTCCGGAGGGAATCAACCTGCTCCAGGGTCAGCTTAAGCAAGTAAGTTCCCTCCGCGCTTTTCTTTTTAAGGAACAAATTATTGAGTCAGGCGTTGCCCGTTACGAGTTAAAAGATTTATAATTTCAGATTTATCATCTGCTTGTTTCCAGCAACTCTTAACTCATAACTCTTTCTATTTCTCTTCTACCGGTACTTCTTCAATAGTGATGTTTTCTTCCGCCAGTTCCTCCTGCTTGGTTTCCTCTTTTCTTTTGCCGCCGCCAAGCATGTTCAATTCCCCGGCTATAATTTCGGTTTTGTAATGCTTCTGTCCAGCCTTATCGTCCCAACTGCTGGTCTTTAACCTGCCTTCCACATAAACTTTGCTGCCTTTGGTCAAGTATTTATTGGCCACGCTGGCAATTTTGCCCCAGGCCACCACCGGATGAAACTCCACGCTTTCTTTTTTTTCCTTGGTTTTGGCATCGCGATACACGTAATTGGTGGCAATGGTGAATAAAGATAACTCCGAACCCGATGACAAGGTTTTGGCTATCGGGTCTTTGATTAAATTGCCCAATAGCACCGTTTTGTTAACGTCCATGTTTTTCGCCTTTCTTTAGCCATAAAGCGAACGACCAACGGGAGTTCTACTTTATGGCGTTTTAATTAATTAACCTTTTTGCCAAGCAAAACTTGACAAATTTTTATTTCCTCCTATAATGTTCTTGAAGGCTGTCTCCAAAGCTTTACGCTGAGGAGAACGCCATCAAAATCGCTTTTCGCCAACTGCTCCCTTTTTGGGAGCTTTTGGTTTGCCTGATAAAAGGTTTAGAATTTTCCCGCCTAAACGATTATCAGACGGATTTTTCGGACCCTGGCTGCTCAAGGAAGGGTCAAGCTCCCTAAGCATTTTATGCAAATAATAACGGTGTCTGATTCTGGCGATCAGGTTTTTTGACCTCTCGTTAAAATGGAGTTTAGAGCCCATAAATAGCGCGATTATCCGCCTTGGAGCGCTTAAAAACTCTGATAAGACCCAGGTAAATTTCGTAGATCCAGCCTCTAAAAGTCATATTTTTCGCTAATTCAGGGAAAATCAATTAAAAATATGCTTTTTTTATTTTTGATCTTGATCCGACGCCTTGGCAAAATTACCCGCTTCCCCTAAAATTTTATAAATTTACTTTCGGGCGAGCGTGCAAAATACCCTGTAAAAGACGCTGGATTTATTAGCGACGGCCTTTGTTTTTTATTTTATGATTAGCTAATACCAGCCATTTAAGAATGCGCGGCGACGGCGCTTTTTTTTGCGCCGTCGCTTTCGTCTGTAATTAGATTAGCAAATCTACGGCGACTGTCAAATGCCTCGCATTTTTGGCAACAAAAAAACGCCGAACTAAGACTCGACGGATTTTTGATTTTAGGTGGTGCAGTATTCTTGACTTAGTTCGAACGCATTTCGCCCCGCCCTGGCGGGGCGAGGAAGTCTCCCCGCTAAAATTTGGAAAGGCGGCGCCGGCCCGCCGAAGCCCCGTCACAGGCGGGGAGCCGCACCGCTGACAATTTCAAGTTTTTCTTTGGCGGCAAAATGACTTTGAGCACAAAGCACACAACTTAATTCTTAACATATTTTTTAAACAGATTATGCAAATGTTTACCTTTACTTACCAGTTCATCACTCTCCAATTTTTGGAGTTCGTACAACGGCACAAACTCTCGATACAATTCTGGCATTTTAAGAATTTCAATCAGTTCATACTCTACCCATTTGTCATAGTCCAAAGGATATGTTCGTTTCGAAATAAAAAGCGCTTGCAAAAATTCCTGGCACGCATCATGCAAGCGCTTGAACGCCTGAAAATACAGACCCCGTTTTACGTACAACTCTATATGCTCAATATTGTTCAAACAAAATTTCTCGGTCTCTTTCAGGCGTTCATTGCGAAGCGTTGCGTTATAGTACGGAACAAACTTTTTTTTTGCCAAATCATAAGCGGTTCCTCGCTTAAAGACTGGTTCGCAATACACGAACGAGTGTCCAAGTTCTATTTCAAATTCTCCCGGTCCGTCTGTCCATGATCGCTGTTTTAGTTGAGGGTTCAGCGTTCGTATGTGAAGACCAATATCAAAAAAGCGTCCGGTATCAGGCTTATCTTTCAGACCTTCAAGGATAGACGGTCCGACAACATCAAATTCGTTGGAGAGCGTATCTATTGCTTTTGGATTTTCTACAAAAACATCAACGTCAATATCTGCATCGAAAGAACCTTGGCCACGCAATACCGAACCAACGAGCGTTATGGCCAACGCCTCTTCTTTTTTCTTAAAATACTCTACTGTTGCCTCAAACGCTTCTTGATGAGATTGCGTTGGAAATTTAAAGTTCATAAAAAAATTTCTTCCCCCCAAAATGCGAAACCGTGAATTCGTTTTTACCCCCAAAATTGAATACCAATTAGTCGCCGAGTCCGCCGAAAAGGCGGATATACTCCGCGAGGCGAACCAAAACTCTTTGACTTTTCCTACGTGGTGCCGCGGGAGAGAATCGAACTCTCACAGTATTGCTACTATTGGATTTTAAGTCCAACGCGTCTGCCAATTCCGCCACCGCGGCCTGAATTTAACAGGTTTATTTTTTCCTCTAACGAGTGACCCGCCTTTGGCCAGGCGACCTTATCCTTAAACTGCTGAGCTTAATGGAGCGAGTGACCGGATTCGAACCGGCGACCTTCTCCTTGGCAAGGAGACGTTCTAGCCAACTGAACTACACTCGCATTGATTTAATCTTTAGCGATTATAGCAAATCGGGCAATTTTGTAAAGTCCTTAACGATCCTTAAAAATACCGTAAAAAATCATCAGGCTCATTCAGCTCAAGCAAGGTACTTAAACTCAACTCCGTTGGGTTTTGCCCAGGCTTACCCGACCTTCTCTTTGAAAACAAAATACCTTGATCCGCTTCTATATACGCTTAATTACCCCGGCGTCAGCATCAATAACAATGGTCTCGTCGTCTTTTAAAATTTTGGTCGCATTGACCGTACCCACGATACAAGGAATCTTGAGTTCGCGGGCGATAATGGCGGCGTGGGACAAGAGGCCCCCGCGGTCGGTGACGATGGCGCCGGCCCGTTTCATCAGCGGCAAGTAGTCAGGCGAAGTTTCCTCGCAGACTAAAATATCCCCGGCCGAAAATTTACTTTTGCCAATCTCGACCAGCTTCACCGATCTGACTTTGCCCCTAACCCGACCCCTAAAGGCGCAAACGCCGCTTAAGCCATGATGGCCGGCAAGCAGGATAAAATCATCCAGCTTCACCAACGCGGGCAACAGGCGGTTGTAATCGGAAAAACAGATTTTTTTGTCCGGCCAGACTCGTCCTGCGCCGCCTCTATGAGGCTGGTGCGGGATGAAAAATTCAAAATAACCGGCCAGATAATCATTAATAAACTTGGCCTTGAGCGCGCGCTTAAGCTTTTGCTGGATGGCCCTGTCTTTGACCAACAAGTGAGCGGTTGCCCGTTGGACAATTTTAGCGACGGCCTGATTTTTTTCCGAAAAATGCCAGCGCTTAAAATCAGACTTAAAAAAAATCGGCCTGGTAGTAGCTTGGCCCATTGATAAAAGATTAAGGCCGCCCTGGACTATCTCGCCAATAATGCCCTGGGGCTGAATCATAAAAATAGAAGCCCAGAGGGTCACCTCGCTATGCGGCACGATTTCTAAATTATACTTGCTAAAATCCACTGACTGCCCGTCCAGCCACTTGAGCGCCTCGCTGACTGTTTTGCCTCTCATTCTTAATTTTGGCAAAGCCGCATCTTGGGGCACCAGCCTAAAAGCGCAAAAGCGGTTTTTGTTCTTTTTAAGATAAGTCAAAAATTCGGGCTGACGACGGGCTACTGTTTCAGCGGCGAATTTATCCGGCCTATCGTACCTTAAACCAATGGTCTTAAACAAAACTTCCAGCCGCTCGCGTTTTTTGTTGTCCTCTGCCCTAAGTCCGTGAGTCAGCTGATGGTTGATTTGCTGATACCATTCGCTTAAAGAAAATGATTTATTATCAACGATGACCCTGGACATAAAAATATTCTTTATTCTTCATGCTTAATTCATAATTCTTTATTTATCAATCTCTGCCACCTTATTTTTAGAAGTTAAACCCTTAATAATTTCCACCTGGCTTTTTGACACTTTATAATATTTTGCCAGCATTTCAATTAATTCCTTATTGGCCCGGCCCTGAACCGGCGGCGATTTTAACTTGACCTTCAGGTCCCCCTCTAAAGACTCTTCAATATGTTGAAAGCTGGATTTAGGAATGACTTTGACCTTGATTTTCATATAAGGGATGATTAAATTAATTCTGTTGAAAAAGTTTAGGATTACAGGTAATTGTTTTACGCATACGGATTAGCACTTTGGTTCTTAATAATAATGATTTGGG
>LCKE01000005.1 GCA_001001205.1 Parcubacteria group bacterium GW2011_GWF2_45_11
CTTTTAAGCAAGGCCAGGGTTAAAAAACCAAAGCCTGGCCCGATCTCTAAAATCTCATCATCATGATCAACTTGGGCCGCTTCAACCATTTGGGAAATGACTTTTTCGTCAACGCAAAAATTCTGGCCCTTGAGCTTATCCGGCTTTAAGCCGGTCTTTTTTAGCAAATAGTCTGTTTGTAAAAGTAAATCCATAAATCAAGAAAACAACAAATCAAAAATCAAATTATCATGCGCCTACATTTATCATTTAGACCTAAAAGACGGACTTTAGTGAGGAGAAACGCCTGCCTCTGCGCGGAAACAACGGCCTGGGGCAGGCAAACGCAAGGCGGGCATTAGGCTGACTCGGTTGAAATGACAAGCATGACTCTTAACCTATTACTGGTAACTGGTAATTAAGGAGGTGAGCAATTGATCAGTGATTGGTCAGTTATTTATCCGTTAACTATCAGTGAGTTGACAGGGCAAACCACGGATAACGCCGTTTGTTCACGGATGAATCGCCGATAACTCACGGATATTTTCAATGATTAATCAGCGAACTATCCGTGTTTTATTGAATTTAACCGCCACGCTCCCCGGCCTGACGATCTCAACTTGGTTATTAATAATTCGCACGACGGTGGAAGCTTCGCGCCTGGGCAAATCTCCGGCGTCAAGAAGTAAATCGGGCTGATATTTTTGGCTGGAAAATTGCCTGATGACTTCAGCCGCGGCATAACAGCTTGGCTGATTGGCCAGGTTGGCGCTGGTGGCCGTGATCGGCTGACCAAACTTTCGGACGATGGCGGTGGCCAGCCTGTTTGCCGAAATCCGCAAACCCAGAGTCGGCTGATTGGCGATTTTCAATTCATCGGCCACGGCTTCTTTAAAATTTAAAATTAATGTCAGCGCTCCGGGCCAATATTGCTTGGCTAATTTTAACGATGCCTGATCAAAACTGACAATTTCTTCAGCCATTTTATAACTGCTGACCAGGACGGATAACGGTTTATTATAATCCCGGCCCTTAATTTTGTAAACCCTCTCAACCGCCCGAGGGTTTAAAAAATCAGCCCCCAGGCCGTAAGCTGTTTCCGTCGGATAAACAATAACGCCCCCGCCCCGTAAAACCTTAACGGCCGCCCGGATAACCTGCGCTTGATTCTTTTTATCTAACGCCAGTTTTTTCATAAATGCCATGGTGAGGCAGTAAATTAACCAATAATGAAGCAATGGCCGCTAAAAAGAACACCAGATTGAGAGGCAAAAATCTTAAAAGTAGCAAAACAGCCACAATCACAATCACCCGCCCCAGTTGGAGAAACATCTCTCTTAAGGTGGAATATTCATCAACATAATGGCCGCTATCGGCCGCTTTTTCATACATTAAGGCGTCCAGCGGAGTTCTTAGTAAAATTAAAGCGAAATTATGGTAAGTGGAAGCGAGAAAAATCTGAAAAGCGGTGGTAATAAACATTTTAACAATCCAGCCGAAGGCATATAAAATTGAGCCGATCCTCATCATTTTACGTTTGCTGAATTTGTCGGAATAATCACCCACCGCCAGCTTTAACACCACTGCGGCCAAAGTAATCACCGAAGAAATCGCGCCGACTGTCAGGTACTGTCCCTCCAAAAGTTGCCAGATAAAAATTGGCCACAAAGCCCCGCCAACCCAGTTCTCCGCCCCGTCGCCCATGTAAGCCAGCATCATCTTGCGATTCTTGCGGGAAAAAAATTCTTGCCAGGTTTTTTTATAGCTCCAGCTGTACCTGACCTTAAGACGGGGCAAAAATCTTAAGGGGATCATGGCGGTAAAAATAAGAATGATGACGATCACAAAAACCAATTGGAAGCCGAACTCCTTAATTAAAAATCCCGAAACCAGCGGGATGATAATGCCCAAAAAAGAAGAAAAAAAATCTAATAAGCCCAGCTGTTTGCCGCGGTTTTCTCTTTGCGAAAGACTGGCAAACTCCGTATGGTAGGGCACCCAATACAACATCCGGTACAACACCAAAACCAGCATGGAGAGAACGGTAAAAACCAAAACGTCTCCGGGTAAAAAATAAAGAGTGGCGTAATACAAAGCCAAGACCGGCAAAGCGGCGGTAAAAACCGCCTTGATCCCGAATTTATTAATCAGCATCGCCCCGGGGGCCACCAAAAACAGATACAGTCCCCAGCCGATCAGGTAATACAGCAAAACCAGCTCCAGGCTCTTGATATTGATCAGCAAAAACACCGGCAAAAACAGGCCCAAAAAACCGCTGGCCACCAGGATGATGGTTCTGGAGGTATAAAGCGAAGCTAAATCAGGCGGTAAAATGTGTTTATGCTGATAGTCCTTAAGGATAAACATAATGTTGAACGGACGGCCCGGACAAGGCTATAGATAAAAGCAAACGGGATAATGCACTTGCCTTAGGCCACAATGTTAACCAGTTTATTTTCAATGTAGATAAACTTTTTAATCGGCCGGCCGCCAATAAATTTTTTAACGTTAGGCAGGCTTTCAACCTTGGGCCTTAGTTCTTTTTCGCTCAGCCACCGCTTAACTTTAATGGTCTCGCGCAGTTTGCCGTTGATCTGGATGGCGATGGTCACTTCTTCATCAATGACTAACTTATCATCATAGGCGGGCCACCGTTGTTTAAAGATTGATTCCGGATGGCCCAAAGACTGCCACAATTCTTCCGCCAAGTGCGGCGCGAACGGCGACAGTATAATCAAAAACTTTTCCAGTATGTCCTGGCTGACCGCCGGCTCATGACCGGCGACGTCGTTCATAAAAATCATCATGGCGGAAATGGCCGTGTTAAATCTCAAATTCTCAATATCTTCGGTGACTTTCTTGATCGTTTTATGAAGGGAGCGCTCCATATCGGCATTTGTAATCTGTGATTGGGCATTTGTAATTTCTTTATCACTCGTAACATACTTATATATTTTTTCCAAAAACCTCCTCAGACCGATAATCCCCTTTTGGTTCCAGGGCTTCATGTCCTCCAGCGGGCCCATAAACATTTCGTACATTCTCATGGTGTCGGCGCCATATTCTTCAACCACCTCGTCGGGATTTATAACATTGCCCCAACGCTTGGACATCTTTCGCCCGTCTTCCGCCAGAATTATGCCCTGATTTCTGATTTTTAAAAACGGCTCGTCAATTTTAATAATTCCCATGTCCCGCAGGGCTTTGACGATAAAGCGCGAATAAATCAAATGGCCAACGGCGTGCTCCAGGCCACCGATGTACAAATCCACCGGTAGCCAGTACTTAACCGCCTTAGGGCTAAAAGCCGCCTGTTGATTACCGGCGTCAGCGTATCTTAAAAAATACCAGGAAGAACAGACAAACGTGTCCATGGTGTCGGACTCGCGCCTGGCCGGACTTCCGCATTTTGGACAGCTGACCTGATGAAATGATTGTGAACGGGCTAAAGGCGATTCGCCGGTCGGTTTAAAATCCACGTCTTGCGGTAGTAAAACCGGCAGATCTTTTTCCGGCACCGGCACCTGACCGCACTTGACGCAATAAATAATGGGGATCGGCGCGCCCCAATATCTTTGACGGCTAACCAGCCAGTCGCGGATTTTGTACTGAACCTGCTTTTGACCGCCGACAAATTTGATGATTTTGTCTTTGGCTTGAGCTGACGACAGGCCGTCAAATTTTCCGGAATTTAATATAGTACCCTCCCCCGCAAAACATCTTTGTTTAAAATCAAATACTCTTTTAACAAATTCGTCTTCACCTGAACCGGCAGTTGATAATTTTTCAATGGCCTCTTCCATGTTAACCCATAAAACATTAAAATCTTCGTCTTCTTCAAAGCTGGTAGAAACTGTCCGATCACTTAAAAGGTTGACTAAATACCCCTTGTGAAATTTATGACGCTCAACATTTTTGCCTTTAGCAAAAAAATTAGCTTCTATCTGACCGAGATAGTCTTTAATTTCAAAATCAATATACCCCGACTCTTCAACAATTTCTCTTTTTAAAGTTGTAAAATCATCTTCGTCTGCTTCGTATCCTCCGCTAATAATTCTATATTCATCCGTTTTTTTATTATATAAAATCGCAACCTTGCCATTCTTAACCAGGACCGCCGCAACTCCATCACGACATTCAGCTACCAATTTTCTGTTCCCCATAACCTTAACCACGACTTCCTTAATCGGCAAATTAAACTTCTTGGCGAACTCCCAATCCCGTTCGTCATGCGCCGGCACGGCCATAATGGCGCCAGTGCCGTAATCAGTCAAAACATAATCGGCGATCCATACCGTAATCTCTGCTTGGTTGGCCGGATTAATCGCCTTGATCCCCTGCAGCTCAACCCCGGTCTTTTCTTTAGCCAGATCGGTCCGTTCCAGTTTATTCTTTTTTTGGGCCGCTTTAATATAACTATCAATCTCGTTTAAGTTTTCAGCTTTTAGTTTTAAGCTTTTAACTAATTCATGCTCAGGCGCCAAAACCAAATAGGTGGCGCCAAAAATCGTATCCGGCCGAGTGGTAAAAACTTTAATTCTTAATTCTTCATTTTTAATTACAAATTCTATTTCCGCTCCTTCCGACTTGCCGATCCAATTCCTTTGCGTGGCCTTTAAAGCTTCGGCATAATCTAAATCGTCTATTTTATTAAGCAATTCTTCCGCGTAAGCCGTCACTTTAAAAAACCACTGTTCCAAATTTTTCTGCATAACGTCTGTTTCGCAACGTTCGCATTTGCCATTTTCTACCTGTTCGTTGGCCAAAACCGTCTGACAACTAGGACACCAGTTGACCGGCGCCAGCCTTTTATAAGCCAGGCCTTGCTCGTACAGTTTTAAAAACAACCACTGGGTCCATTTGTAATATTCCGGCGAGGAAGTGTCCACTTCCCGGCTCCAGTCGTAAGAAAAGCCCAAAGACTTTATTTGTCGGCGAAAATTAACAATATTTTCCTGAATTTTTATTTGCGGATGAACGCCTTGTTTAATGGCATAATTTTCGGCCGGCAGACCGAAAGAATCAAAACCCATGGGATGCAAAACATTGAACCCCTTAAACCTAAAATAACGCGCCATAATATCAGTGGCCGTGTAGCTTTCTGGATGGCCGACGTGCAAACCATCGGCCGAGGGATAGGGAAACATGTCCAGAATATATTTTTTTTTGCCCTTGGCCGGACCCGTCTGATTAATAGCCGAATCGGCCCAGACCCGCTGCCATTTTTGTTCAATCGCCTGATGATTAAAAAAGGTTGTCATGATTGGGGAGTCAATAGATAATGCTTTCATTCTAGCTGATATGAGGCTATTTTTCAAGGCAAAACGCGTCAAGGCAAAACGCGTTGACCAATAAGGCGGTTTATGGTATTTTGATAATCATTAAGAAAGATTAATCGCTAAGCATATTTCCTCCGAAATAAAGCAAAAAATCCTGGCCGGTCTGCTAAAATTTTTAAGAGGTCTGGGCAAACTGAAAAAAGCTTTTAGGCTACTGGGAAAAATCTTTGTCTGGCCTTTTATAATTTTATACAAGACCATTTTTTTTACCCTGCTGCTACCCCTGTATAAATTAAAACGGCTTTGCAAAAAACTGCCGCGCCCGGCACAAATCCAGGCGGATAAAAAATTCAACTGGCAGTATTTTTTGCCGATTATTTTTGTGATCGCTCTCGGCCTGGCCGGCATTTTAAACAACCTCCAGGCCGAAGAAGTCAGGCCGGAAAATTTTGGCCAACAAACCATTCTTTATCATATCGCCAAAACCGGAGAATTGTTTTTAGAAGAAGACCGCAGTCAGGAAATCACCGAAGGCCCGCTCAAGGAAGACGGCTCGCCTAAATCTTATCTGGCCGGCGAAGCCTTGACTCAGGCGGAAGCGGTAGAAAAAACCGATGAAGGGATTGACACCCTGGTGACCACCACTGGCGACGAAGCCGCCCTGATTTCTCCGGAAATCACCGATCCGGAAACGGTGGTCAAAAGCCGCGATAAAATCCTTGATTACGTGGTCCAGGTTGGCGACACTTTAAGCACCATCGCCCAAAAATTCAATCTCAACACCAATACCCTGCTCTGGGAAAACAATCTCAACTATTATTCGCTGATCAAACCCGGACAAACTTTAAAAATCCTGCCAGTCAACGGTTTAAGCTACAAAATTCAAAAAGGCGACACCTTATCCAAGGTGGCCAAAAAATATCAGGGCGAAGTCAATAAAATTATAGAATTTAATAAACTGGCGTCGGCCGCCGATATCCAAATCGGCCAGACCGTCATCATCCCCGACGGCAAAGAACAAATTGTTTACGCGCCGGTAGCCACCGCTTCTATTAAAAACATCTTTACCCCGGCGCCGGCCAGCAATAGCCAGCTGCTCTGGCCGACCAATTCCCACAGAATTACCCAATACTTTAAATGGCTGCATAGCGGCCTGGATATAGGCAATAAAACCGGCCAGCCCATCTACGCGGCCGAATCCGGCATCATAGAAAAAGCCGGCTGGAATAACGGCGGCTACGGCTACTTTGTCATAATCAACCACGGCGGCGGCCTGCAAACTCTCTACGCCCACCAGTCAAAAATCTACGTTAAAACAGGGCAAAACGTCGCCCGTGGCGACATTATCGGCGCTATCGGTTCCACCGGCCGCTCTACCGGCCCGCATCTCCACTTTGAAGTCAGAACCAACGGCGTCAGAGTCAATCCCTTAAATTACATCAGATAATCCAGGGCCTTCTTTAGGGGGGGTATTCATCAGCGCCAATTACTGGTCTTGAGTATTTAAAAAAGTGCTAAATAAAAAAATACCCTGATTAAGGATATTTGTAGTGGTGCAGAATACTTGAATTAGCGCGAACTAATACTATGGATGAAGCAGAAATCATAAAAAAAGTTGAGGAATTAAAATCTATACTGTCCAAACATAAAAATAAACTTGGGAGTCTTGAAAAAAAACTTTACCAAGCTATTTCGGATTACCAAAAAACATTGGACGAAGAAAGGCTTAAGGATATTAGAAAACAGTTATCTAAATATTTATGATTGATGAAAAGTCAAAATATAGAGGTGAGCCTTTAGAAACGACGGAACAGCAACAAACAATACCTAAAAAACCAGAGTACAGTGAAGCGGATTTGAAAAATATCGCTGGGGAGGCAGGATCAATCGTTTCTGACGAAAAAACGAATATTTTTAGAATAGCCAAACAAGGTATAAAAAAAGCCGCCGAAGGATTTGACCAACAGAAAGCTAGTTCTATTTTTATTCAAGGAGGTTTTGCTAAACGCATAAAAAGTGCTAAAGACGAAATTACTTGGCTGACTGATGATACAAAAGCCGAGATTGCTTTAGCGAGCTCAGAGAAACAAACTGCGACTACTGAAGGATTAGATCAAGAATTGGTAGCCCCTGAAGTAATCAAAGAACAAGAAGGCGATATAAAAATTTCAACCCTAAGCCCCGATAACCGTGCCGGAGTAGCGGCTTATTATCAATTTGAAATAGATAATCATTTTTCCGACCCACTTTCAGAAAAACAGTTTAATGGCAAGGTTGCTTTCAGACAAACGCAAATAAAAAATAACCAACTTCAGGTGGCCTTAGCCAAAGAAGGTGACCAGCTTATAGCTACAACGATAGTCGTTTTAGAAAATGGCACTATGGGTAAAAATATTAAACCAGATGAAGCTTGGGCGGCTGGCACAGTCGTACTCCCTGAAAAAAGAGGCAAAGGCATCGGCGAACAAATGTCTTTGGAACAAGATCGACTTGCAAAAGAAGCAGGAAAAAAATTTATTCTAACAAATATAGCCGATAACAATTATCCGAGCATGAGATTAAGAATGAAAGTAGGCTATCATTTAGTAGGAACCGAGCAAAAAGAAAATGAAGTCGTCTATAATTATCGTAAAAATCTTACAGAAGTAAGTCAAAAAACTGCTGATTGGATTGAGAAAGTCCGCCAAGGCAGACTCAAAAATTTTTCAGGAAAATTAGATGAATTATCACCTAATCAAATACTTATTGATCCTACCAATCTTGAGCAAGTGAACAACGCGTTACAAAATGGCTATGAAGGCATTTTTTTATTTCGCCCAGAAGATTTTAGCGATAGCGATTTGGGGTTAAAACCATTCAAAAGCAATATGGTGATTTTTGTTAGAAAAAATAGCCGATAATCTTTTTACTGTTTTTTCCCGCCGCCAGCCGCCGCCAAAACAGAAAGCAGATAAAAAATTTTCTTCTTCCTTAATTGAAAAAAGAAAATGGGGGCGTGCAAAATTCAAAAAGCAGAAAAAAATTTTGCTTGAGGCGTAGCCCCGCCTTTGGCGGGGCGCGGAGGCGTGCGTCAGAGTCAGAAATTCTTGCTAAATAGGTTCGAGCGTGGTTGTAAAGCCACACCATAACAAAACCGCGAGGCCTGCGATAGCAGGCCGAGTGACCCTTTGTCTGCGCCGGAAAATCAATGGGCGGCACTTTGTGCCGCCCATCAAATGGCTCTAAAAAAGCCGTCTAGTTCTGTAGTGGTGCCCTCTGCAGGAGTCGAACCTGCAACCTCTTGGTCCGAAGCCAAGCACTCTATCCAGTTGAGCTAAGAGGGCTTTATGCAAATTTGAGTCTATGACAAAAATCAAATAAAATCAAATTGACCGCAACAAAAACGTTGATCAACTCAACGTTTTTTAATCTTTAATCTGCAACCTTCAATCCTTGATTTTGAATTTTGAGCTTTTAATCCTTATATCTTCGGCAACGTTTGCAGGTAATATTCCACCATTTCTTTTTCAACTAACTTATCCTTGAGTAATCTCTTTAAATCCTGTTCCAAGGTGACCATGCCGTCCTCAGCGCTGGTTTGAATAGCCGTCTTAATCTGGGGAATTTTATTTTCCCTGATAATATTGGCCACGGCCGGAGTATTGATCATGATTTCGCGAGCGGCAATGCGGCCGCCGTCTTTTTTAGGCAATAACTGCTGGCTGATCACGCCATTTAAGGACATAGACAACTGCATCCTTACCTGATTCTGCTGGTACGGCGGAAAAACATCCACGATCCTGTCGATTGTCTGAGCGGCGTTATGAGTATGCAAAGTGGCTAAAACCAGGTGCCCGGTCTCCGCCAAAGTTAGGGTGGCGGCAATGGTTTCCAGATCGCGCATCTCCCCCACCATAATCACATTCGGATCCTGTCTTAAAACATGCTTTAAAGCGCTGGCAAAGGTGGCCATATCCGTTCCCAACTGCCTTTGCATAATCAAGCTTTTGTCGGATTCAAAAATAAATTCTATGGGGTCTTCCAGGGTGACTATATTGGCCACCCGCTCCTGGTTGATTAAATTAATCATGGCCGCCAAGGTGGTAGACTTGCCGCAACCGGTCGGGCCGGTTACCAGAATTAAACCCTGGCGGGAACGCGTCATTTCGTAAGCCATCTGGGGCATGCCGATTTCCTCCATGGTGGGCAGTTTAGAGGTAATAACTCGGGCCACCAAAGCAACGCTGTTTTTTTCCCATAAAATATTAACTCTAAATCTTGAGCCGTCGGCGGTTTCGTATGAAAAATCCAGATCTCTTTCCTCAATAAACTTCCCCTTCTGGTTGGGGGTTAAAATGGCGTAAATCATTTTTTCCAGTTCGGTTTTGGAAATAACCGGCTCTTTTAAAATAGGCAATAAATCCCCGTCAATTCTTAAAAAAGGCGGCTTGTCGGAAACCAAATGAACATCGGAAGCGCACTTTTTAACGGCTGTTTGAAAATAACTATTAATATTCATACGTCAGGAGTGTTTTAGTTAATCTTGGACGACCAGCTGTTTTAAACCAGGCAGGCCGCCTCAGTCTGTTATCTTAGCAGACCCGTTAAAATTATAACATAAAAACAAAAAACCGTCTGCCAAAAATCAACAAACGTTTTTTATTCAGCCCCTGCCAAGCCGCCGAACTGAGCAGGGACTAAAATTTATCGGCAGCTATTTTGATTTAACCGAGGATAATAAAACCACTTTTTGAGCGACAAACATTTTAATCGCTTCGTAGCCGCCAAAAAACAGGCTGACAAAGAACAAATCGCCCAGCAAACTGTTTTTAAAGAAAGGCACGGCCAGAGTGTAACACTGAAACAGGCCGGTCCAATCGTGACTATACCAGCTGGAAAAATACCAAACCGCCAAATTGGTAGTTAAGAAAAAGACAATTGACGCCAAAAGCGTGGCGGTGGCGACGGTGAAAATATTGCGATTATTCCGGGTAGCCAAGCCGATTAAGCCGGCTAGGGCAATGGAACCATAGACCACCAGCATCAATTTCCAATCATAAAAACCGATAAAAAAATCGCCGATCAGCATTATGGCCAGCGGCAAAATCAACGACCATTTTTTAGATAAATAAAAGCCGGCGAATAAAGCAATGGCAAATACCGGAGTAAAGTTGGCCGGATGAGGCACTAATCTCATAACCACGCCGATAAACGCTAACAATAACAGGCTAATGATAATAAAAATTTTATTCATACAAACTAAGAGATTATTTGATTAATTGATTTATTGTTTTCTTGATTACGTGATTTCTTGACTAAAACTCACTGGCTTGAAAACGCCATTCCACCCGTTCACCGCCTTTAAGCTTAGACTGTCCGGCACCAATCATCACTTGTTCGCCGTCTACAAAATACTGCCAATATTTGTTGTCCTGTCCGTTGAGCACGTCGCCGATGCCTTCAACTAACACGCCTAAGTCGCCATAATCCTTGGTTTTAAGCGCCAGTCCGTTTTTTTGCGCTTCGGCCTCCAGTAAACCCAAAACGGTCTGTCCGGCCGCCGGCTCAATGTTTTGAATCTCAATTGCCTCGGTTTCGGTAAATTGTATGACTAAAGTTATCTTCTCAGGTTGCTGGCTGATTTGATTATCGGCCGGCTGATTGAATGAAGTGCCCTGATATCCCTGGCCGACGAAAAAACCGGCGACAAAGAATATCAAAGCCATGATCAAAAATTTAAATGCTTTCATAATAAGGCTGGTTAAAAAATTAATGATTGATAAATAATGAAGAAAAAATTAAAAGAAATCCGTTAAGTGTTAAGTCATGGGGTAAATTGGCAAATAAAGGTAAAAAAACCTTAAATCCTAAGATCCTTAGCTCTAAATCCTAAACAATGAGCCAAAGTCTAAATTATAATGGCCTAAACCTGCTTTGGCTTTTATTTAGGATTTAGGATTTATGACACGCTATCTGCCCGTCTTGTCGTAACGGGCGGGCACGCTTCATAATTATATCAATAAAAAACTAATACTCTATGCCTTCCCGGGCTTCGGTACCCTGGTAAAAATAATGCTTGACCAGCTTCATTTCCGTGATCAAATCAGCCCTTTGCAAAATCCGCGGATGGGCCTCGCGCCCGGTTAAAACAATTTCCAGGTATTTGGGTTTTTGATCCAGGAGCGTTAAAAACCGCTCAATCTCTAACATGCCCAAGGTAATGGTGGAATTAATTTCATCTAAAATAAGCAGATCGGTTAAGCCCTCGGTGAAAATTTCTTCAACAATTCTCAGGCCGCGTTCCGCCTCCTGCCGGTCGCCCGCCGTTACTCCAAAACGGAATTTTTTAGTCTGGCTGTTGAATCTTTCTTCGCCGGTCACAAAATACCTAAAGTTTTCGCCGACTAACCGTTCTAAAATGTTCCGCTCGCCGTAATCCCGGCCGCCTTTATCAAAATAAACGATGGCCACTTTTTTATTCCTGCCCAAGGCCCGGATGACCAAACCCAAAGAGGCCGTGGTTTTACCCTTGCCGTGGCCGGTATAAACCTGAATTTTGCCGAAATTGCTGTCTGTCATTCTTTTACCGCTTAAATAATCGCCGCCACAATGGCAGCCTCTTTTTACGGATGATCATGATGATTAAGGACAAGGCGATAATTGATAAGACTCCTCCTATTATACCCCAAAAACCCAGCTCTGAAAAAATTGTCTTGGGCGCGGCATTAACCCTTAAATCCAAAGGGATTTTAACGCCGGCGGAGGCGTTAAACTGACGGCGATCCAATTCTTGCGCCACGACCGCAATATTGGTGATAAAAACCCCGATCTCCCTGGGTTTAATGGTAATCTTAATCCTTTGGGTTTCCGCGGGCTCCAATCTGACAAAGTCCGGCTGAATATTAATTGCGTCAGCCAGTTCTTCGGCGTAGAGGTTATAGATCACCGGGCCCTGCGAGATATTTTTCACATACAAATCCCGGCTGGCCTCCCCCTTAACATAGGTTTGCACGGATAACTTGTCCGGCGTTACCGAAATACCGGCCGCCAGCAACCGACCAAGGCCAACCATCAATCCTATAACCGTCAGACCAATAATAAATTTCTTGTTCATACTATTTAATTGTTACACGATTACGATACGCGATACCCGCCCGACTCGTTGTAGTGGCGGACGGGCACTATATACAACGCCCAGCCTACTGGCTCGAAGCCCAAAAAGTCAAACTGCCCTGACGAATGCCGCTGCCCGCAAAATTTTGCGGAACGGACAAAAGCACCGACAAATCCCGGCTTTCGTTGCCGTCAAAAACCGTCTGGTATTCCTCCCACAACGAATCATCAACATAAGTATTGTCTTCAAACAGGTCGTCGCCGCTGACAATCGCTTCCAAATACATAGAACCGTTGCCGTTGTTGGTGATGCTGACCGGCGTCACCTGGTTTTGACCGGGCCCAAGAGAACCAAAATCAAGCTCCGTCGTTTCCACCGAAAAAGAAATGCTGCCGTCTGGCGCAGCGCCGTTCGGATCAATATTAACTATCATGTTGACGACCGCGGCGTTGTCTCCGGCAACTAACAAATTCAGCCGTTCGCTAATGATAAAATTTTCCCCGACCGCGTAAACTTCATAAGCGCCAACGTCTGCCGGATTCAGGCTCACCTGGCCGAAATTATTGCTCAGCTGAACGCTGTCGCCAACATGGACGGAAACGTTTTCCGCCGGCAGCCATTGGCTCTCGTTAAAATATTCCACGTTCACGGTGACGGCGGCCGCCGGCTCAATCTGGTCATCGCTTAAGCTGACCCTTAAAGGCTGGATGCCCCATTCGCCGTAATACCACAAAACTTCATCGCCGGCGGCCAGCTGGTAATCGGCGGCGCCCACCGCCGGCGACTGATAATTGACTCGGTAAAGCCAGCCGTTAAGGCCTTCGGCCTGATCGTCGCCGATGGCGGTTAAATAAGGACCAAAACCCGTTGACTCAATCAAATAATCATAGCCACAAATCTGAGCGCCGTTTTCCACGATTTCCAGGGCGGTAGCGGCGGCTACCATGGTATCGCAATAAGTTTCCTCGGCGCCTTCAATTCTTAAACGGTAGCTACCGGCATTTTCCGCGGGCGCCTCATAATAGCCTACCGGATAATAAGCGCCGGCCAGAGCCACGGCCGCATAAGCGGTCATTAACGGACTGCCGGACGGATCGCCGATCAGCCAGCGGTAGGAGCCGTCCTCCAGAGCCAGGGTCTGCAGATGGGTTAAGGGCGTCTGGCCGCCCTGGGACCAGCTTTCAGGATTGAGGCCGGCTTTGTTTAAGGCGATAATCACCCAGGCATCGGAGCCGGAATCCGATTCGGAACCGGCGACAAAAGGAAAGCCGCCGTCAGGATTCTGCACGTCCTCCAGATAATCCAAAGCTTCTATAACCACATCGGACTGAGCCGTCAACCCGGCGTCCAGCAAGGCTAAAACAGCAGCGGCCGTATCATTGGAATCGCTCTCGGCGCCCGCGGCATAGCTAAAACCGCCGTCAGGATTCTGATTATCCAAAATAAAATTGTGGCTACTGACGATCATCTGATCATTAACGGCCGCGCCGGCCGACCTTAAAGCCATAATCGCCCAAAAATCGTCACTCAATAAATCAGCGGAACCAAACTGTCCGGCGGTGTAATAATTCTCCAAACCGGCGACAAAATCGCTACCCCCGTAATTATAAGGATTCTGGCCGACGGCGGTTAAGGCTAAAATAGTCTTGGCAAAATCATTAGCGGAATTGGCTTCAAAATCAGCCAGATAGCCCAAATCCGGATTAGCCTGATCATTAGCGGCCAAGGCCATGGTCAGCCATTGATTCTGCGTTTGGTTGGTTAAATAATCAAGCGTGGTCTGGCTGACCTCCGCTTTCGCCCAGCCGAAATTCAACAACAAGGCGATGACCAAAAAAATCGAAAATTTCTTTTTCATAATTTTATGATTAGCTTGGATAAAAACAAATCCCGCCCTTCTTGAGAAAAGGCGGGACGTGTCTTTTGTTTTTGAAAAAGTCTCAAATAGATTTAAGACCTTTTCTTAAAAAACAAAAGCCATCCGACTCTTTAGCGCGAAGAGGGTGGAAATTTTTTGATAATTTCATTAAGTTTTCTGGCTTACCGCCTCATCGGCGGCTTACAGTAGCGCGACTGCCAAGGATTAACCTGCCGCCCGACAAAAAAATTTTCGCGGCGGAAAAGTGTCACCTTGTTGCCTTAACTAAATTATATTTTTCAACTTGCTTATATCAACGAGTAATACCCTCTTACCTGCTACAGGTTACCTGCGCGACTCGCCGTAGTGGCGGCCGGGCAGGCTTCATGCTACATGACTCTACGAACAACCGCTGGTGGCGCCGCAGTTCATGCATTTGTAACAAGTGCCGCCCCTGACCATCATACTGCCACAGGTATCGCAAATCGGCGCGTCACCCTGCATATCAAAAGTGCTCTTGGCGCTTTTAGACAAATCCAAAGCGGTCTGCTGATAGGCGATTTCGTCCTCTTTTTTGGTGTCTTCCAGAATGACTTTGCGGTTATGCTTCTTGGCCTCTTCATCAGTTAACTTGCTCAGCTTTTCTATTTCGCTTTTGCCGTTGCCGTTGGTTAAAGATTCCATGTTATTCAAACCGACGTACATTAAATCTTCGGCGGGTAAAAACTTAAGGGCCAGCCATCTGAAGATGTAATCAACGATGGATTTAGCGATACGAATGTTGGGATTGTTGGTAAAGCCGGAAGGTTCAAAACGAGTATGGATAAAACGGTTGACCAAAGTTTTTAAGGGCACGCCGTATTGCAAACCGATGGAAATGGAAGTGGCAAAAGAATCCATCAGGCCGGAAATAACGCTGCCCTCCTTGGACATGGTAATGAACAGTTCACCCGGATTGCCGTTTTCGTATAAGCCGACGGTAATGTAACCTTCATGATTGGCAATGGAGAATTTATGCGTAATGGCCTGGCGTTCGTCCGGCATGCGCTTCCGGGCCGGCTTAATGATTTCGCCCTTAATCTTGCCGGCGAAGGTATTTTCGGCATTCTCGGTGGTCATGGGCTGGGTGCGCTTGGAGTTATCGCGATAAACAGCAATCGCCTTTAACCCTAATTTCCAGCCGGACATGTAAACTTCTTCTATGTCGGCCGGCGTCGCCTTTTCCGGCACATTGACGGTTTTGGAAATAGCGCCGGAAATAAAGGGCTGGACCGCAGACATCATCTTAACGTGTCCCATATAATGAATGAACCGTTCCCCTTTTTTCGGCTTAAAGGCGCAATCAAAGATGGGCAGATGCTCTTCTTTTAATTTGGGCGCGCCTTCAATGGTGTCGTTTTTATCAATATATTCCAAAATGCTGTCTATCTCTTCCGGTTCATAACCTAAAGTTTTTAAAGCCAAGGGCACGGTATGATTAACCATTTTGATCATGCCGCCGCCCACCAGCCATTTATATTTAACCGTGGCGATATCCGGTTCAATGCCCGTGGTATCGCAATCCATTAAAAAGCCGATGGTGCCGGTGGGCGCCAGCACGGTCATTTGGGAATTCTTGTAGCCTAATAGCTGACCTTGCTCGTACGCCAATTCCCAGGCGCCCTGAGCGGCCGCTAACAGATCCTGCGGCACGCCGTTATGTTCAATTTTATGGGAAGCTTCACGATGCATATTAATCACTTTCAGCATCGGCTGGCGGTTGGTTTCGTAACCCTTAAACGGACCTTTGACTTCGGATAATTTGGCCGACTGCAGATAAGCCCAACCGGTTAACAAAGCCGTGATGGCCGCGGCAAAATTCCGGCCGCGGTTGCTGTCGTAAGGCAGGCCGTTGCTCATAAGTAAAGCGCCCAGATTGGCATACCCCAAACCCAAGGGCCGAAAATCATGGCTATTTTGCTCAATGGCCACGGTGGGATAGCTGGAATTATCAACAATAATCTCCTGGGCGGTAGTCATCACCTCCACCGTGTGTTTAAAGGCCTCCACGTTAAAAGTGCCGTCCGCCCGGCGATATTTTAACAAATTAATTGAGGCCAAGTTGCAGGCGGTATTGTCCAAAAACATAAATTCCGAGCAAGGATTGGAAGCGTTAATCCTATCGGTGTTGGCGGAAGTATGCCATTTATTAATGGTGGTGTCGTACTGCAATCCGGGATCGCCGCAAACCCAAGCGGCCTCGGCAATCTGCCTCATGAGATCTTTGGCGCGGTAGGTGTCGGCGGTTTCGCCCGTTCTAACGTACCGAGTGTGAAACTCGCCGTCGCTTTCCACGGCCTGCATAAACTCGTCGGTGACCCTGACGCTGTTATTGGCGTTTTGGAAAAAAATGGAACTGTAAGCCTCGCCGTTCAAGGAGCCGTCGTAACCCATCTCAATCAAAGCCCAGGCCTTTTTTTCTTCATTGGCCTTGCAATTGATAAACTCGACGATATCGGGGTGGTCAATGTTTAAAATCACCATCTTGGCCGCGCGCCGGGTTTTGCCTCCGGATTTAATCACGCCGGCAAAAGCGTCAAAGCCTTTCATAAAAGACACCGGGCCGGAAGCTTTGCCATTAGAATTGGATAAATATTCCTTGGACGACCTTAAAATGGAAAGGTTGGTGCCGGTGCCCGAGCCGAATTTAAAGAGCATGCCTTCGGTGACCGCCAAATTGAGAATTGAACGCATATCGTCCTGCACCGAATTGATAAAACAGGCGCTGCATTGCGGCCTTTCTTCAATGCCCACGTTATACCAGACCGGACTGTTAAAGGCGGCATGCTGATTGATTAACAAATAAGTCAGTTCTGTTTCAAAAATATCGGCATCCTCGTCGCTTTTAAAATAACCCTGGGCCCGGCCCCAATCGCTCATGGTTTTGGCCACCCGGTTAACCATTTGACGGGCGCTAGTTTCCCTGTCCTTGGTGCCCACCCGCCCCCGGAAATAATGAGGCACGGCAATATTGGTGGCGGTCTGCGACCAGGACTTGGGGACTTCCACGTCTTTTTGAGAGAAAACCACTTCCCCCTTTTCATTGATAATGGAGGCTTCGCGGTATTCCCAGTCGATCTCGTCGTAAGGATGAACGCCGTCTTTGGTGTAAAAACGTTTGAATTCTATGCCTTTGCCCTTTTTTTTAAATAAAAAAGAAGCTTTTTGAGCTTCGGTGTCCAAGTCTTTATCTATGTTAAAAGAAGTGAGAGATTCGTTGGTTTTGGAATCATAATTTGGCATAGAGCTGGTCATTATTTTATATATTAAAGCTAAATTTATTGAGAGAAAAAAAAGAAGAAGTTAAGAAAATCTCGTTAAATTTGCATGCTCTAAAGATTATCCAAGACCACTATATCTAGTAGCCCTACTCTCTTTATAACACTATATATTGATTTTTTAAAGTTATCAACAGGCAATAGTTATTATACCGCTTTTTCAGCTTCCACGCAAAGGTCTTATAAAAATGGACAAATCTGACCTAAAGGGGATAAGTTATGGACGGCCAGGCCTTAACGGATGTCTTTCCGTCCCAATGACAATGGATAAACTAAAAATTATTTAAAAATAGGTCTTGATATTGTTCTTCAATGGACGGATAAGAAAAATACGCTCTGACAGTAGCGCCCGGTTCCATTAATTCCATCATTTCAAAATTATCTTTGGGGATTATTTTAAAATTTGCTTGACCGGCCTGCTCTTTTTTAAAAGCTTTATAATCTGAAATGGTAAAATCAGCATCCCCTCTTTCCGTCTTGTCTGGATCCGGCTGTCTGATTTTTAATATTCTTACAGTACCGGCGATTGGTTGGTTAAGTAAAAACTTAGGACCATTGGCGGTTTCTTCAAAAATATCGCCTAACTTTTTAGCCTCGGTTAATAATTGCTGATATTCGTCATCACTTTGAGCAAATACACAAACCCAAACCGCCATAGCGTTATGTTCTTTGGTATATTTATCTTTGAGAGCCGTGGCTCGCATTAATATTTGCTGAACTATACTTTTGATGTACATTAAAGTAAAATATTGACGACGGTAACAAATCGATCCGGGACGCCAGCTTTACCAAAAGCAACGTCCCAATTTTTTATTATAACGATACGCCATAAGCGATCAACGTCTACACAATCTCCACCTTACAGTCAGCGTGCTCTTTAAACTTTAAGGCGTCTGCCTGACTGCCGGCCACGCTACCGTAATGCATGGGAGTGGCCAGTTTGGGCTTGATTATTTTAGCCGCCTGCACCGCTTCCTCCCAGGTCATGACGTAAGTGCCGCTGACGGGCAATAAAGCCACGTCAATATCTTTGAGCTCAGCCATTGCCGGAATGTTATCGGTATCGCCGGCATGATAGATCCTCACCCGGCCGATTTCTATAACATAGCCAAGATGATTTTCGGCCGGAGGATGATACAGAGCCCCCGCTGATCGCCACTTATTCAAATTATAAGCCGGCACCGCCTGGATAACTAACCGGTCAAATGATAAAATCTGCCCTGGGCGCGCCCATACCACCTCTTTAACCTCAACGGACAGCCGTTGCAGTTCGGCGAGGCAGGAGTGGCTGGCGACAATCGTAGTCCGGCTCTGAGAGATCTTATGAATGTCTTCAACGGAACAATGATCAAAGTGGTGATGTCCGATTAAAATAAAATCAGCCGGTTCAAGCTGATCGTCAGTAAGTTTAAAGGGATCCAAATAAATAACCAACCCGGCCTTTTTCAGTCTAAAGGCGTCATGCGCAAAATGGTTAATTTCCACACCTTGGTAATCCATAAGCCTAATTTACTTTTTTTGTAAAAATCGTCTGGCATAAGGCCAAGGCGTAACTGTTAGCCTTGTAAGGCAATGACTAACCGTAATATTTTTCCACGTAAAATCTTATTAGGTCTTCAACTTCGGCCAAACAGCCGCGGTCGCCAGTACCCACTTTGGTTTTGGCCTGCACTGCCTCCAGGGTCCGAGCGCCATCCACCACCGCCTTTTCAATATCTTTATCGGTAATGTTCAACTGCCTGTCAATCACCCGCGAGCCTTCGGGCTTCATCCGCTGCTCCTGTCTGGTCCGCCGAAAATAATCATTAACCGCCGCCTGCAGGGCCTTGTCGCCCAAAACGCTGCAATGAATTTTCCTATCCGGCAGACCGGACAATCTGTCTATAATATCAGTGGGTTTGATCTGCAAAGCTTCGTCCACGGTCCGGCCGCCGTTTTCCGTAACCATGACCGAAAGCATGGAAGTGGAAGCGATGGCCGAGGCACAACCAAAAGTCTGCCATTTAAAATCCCTGATACGTTCAGTTTTAGGATCAATGGTCAGCCAGATCTTCATCATGTCGCCGCAGGCTGGCGAACCGACCATGCCCAAACCGTTATAATCTGCCGGGGTTTTGGTGGTAAAATTCTGCGGTTCAAAAAAATGCCGCCTGACTTCGTCGGAGTACACCCAGTCGCTGCCGTCGGCGGTCCGACCGTCTATCGTAGAGTCCACAGACTGAGGCTCGGACGTCTGACCTTTGGTTTTTTTAAATATGTTAAATAAGGACATAAAAAATTGTTTACTGATAAATACGGATTAGGAATACGGATATAATAAGAATTTTATCTGCAGATCATCCTGTATTAAATTCATATTCCATCCGTATCTAGCTGTGTTTATTCACCCAGCTTAACCGGCGACATCGCCCTGAGCTTTTCAATGATCGGCGGGAAAACTTTTAATAAAAAATCAATATCCGCCGCCGTATTGGAGTGTCCCAAAGAAAATCTAATGCTGCCATGCGCCATTTCATACGGATGCCCCAAGGCCAAAATCACGTGCGATGGTTCTAAGCTGCCGGAAGTGCAGGCCGAGCCCGTGGAAGCGGCTATGCCGTATTCATCAAGATGCAGGAGCATGGCTTCACCTTCTATGTCTTTGATGGTCACATTGACGTTATTGGGCAAACGCTTTTCCGGATGGCCGTTCAAAACCACTTTGGGTATTTTTAACAAGCCGTCAATTAATTTACTTCTCAGTTTAAGCAAACGTTCGTTCTCCTGCTCTTTTTCCGCCTGCACCAGCTCCAAGGCCGTGGCCAAACCCACGATGCCGGCCACATTTTCCGTGCCCGCCCGCCGGCCATTTTCCTGACCGCCGCCGTGGATGTATGGCTGAATGGCGGTACCTTTTTTAACGTATAACACGCCGGTGCCCTTGGGGCCGTAAATTTTACTGCCGTTGACGGTCATTAAATCCACCCCCAAACTGGCGACGTCCAACTCATAAAACCCGGCCGCCTGACAGGCGTCGGTGTGAAACATAATCGGCTGACCGGCTGACTTAATGACTGCGCTTATCTCTTTGATTGGCTGCACCGTGCCGATCTCGTTATTGGCCAACATAATGGAGACTAAAATCGTTTCCGGACGAATGGCTTTCTCCAATTCCGCCAATTTAATAAGGCCGTCACGGTCCACCGGCAGATAAGTCACTTCAAAACCCTGGGTTTCCAAAAAACCCAAAGCGTGCAGGACGGCGTGATGTTCAATGGTTGAAGTGATGATGTGATTGCCTCTGGCTTTGTTGGCCAAAGCCGTTCCGATTAAAGCGTGGTTATCCGATTCGGTACCCGAGCCTTCAAAGATAATTTCTCCGGGCGAACAATTAAAAATTTGAGCAACCTGGGCGCGGGCCTGGTCTATGGCCGCTTTGGCCTCCCGGCCTTTGGCATACAAAGCGGAAGGGTTGCCGAACTTTTCCGACCAATAAGGCTCCATCGCCTTAACTACCCGCGGAGCCAAATAAGTGGTGGCGGCGTGATCAAAGTATCTTACCTTTTGCCTGTCAGGCCTGATTTTCGGGCCAAGCTTGATTTTTTCTTTTTTAAACATTGGTGGCAAATACCTATTAGATTAACTTGGTAATCGTCAATTTGATGACCGTCTTGACTGCCCAGGCAAATCTTCTTGGTCAGCGGACCCTTTAAATCATACACCCGCTGGCATAGCTTACAGGTAAAATGCTCGTTATGATCGGTCTGACCGTCAAAATGCTCGCAGTCGCAACAATCGCAAGATAAAGCCTGAATGTGGCCGTGGGACTTTAAAAAACCGAGATTGCGGTAGACGGTGCCTAGGCTGATACGGGGAATTTTCTTTTTGACTAATTCGTAAACCTCAAAAGCATTGGGATGGGAATGAACTTTCCTCAGCTCGGCTAAAATCACCTGTCTTTGTCTGGTCAAACGGCGGCCTTTGGGTAAATTCAATTGACTCATAATTTACTGGTAATTATTATCGATTATACCATTAAAACAACGTTTTACAAGACTGGCCGGCGGCCAGTCAATCACTGGTCGTCAAATCTATACATGGGACGATAAATCCGGCACCATCAAAAGTTGGGCCGGGAATTTAAAAAGTTAACGGATGACATAATCCTTTTGTATGGTCCTCTCCCCGCTGACCAAACGGCTCACATAACTTCTCCGAGTGGAAGTCTTTTTTTATTTAAAAACTAAAAAGCAAAACACTTTTTAACTAAAACAAAAAACCGTCAATCTCTGACAGGCTCACTTAATACAATACGCGACGCGGGATACCCGCCCGACTCGCCGTCATGGCGTGCGGGCACGATAACACAAGACACGCCTATCTAAATTCCGCTAAGGCCCTGGTTAAATCAATCTCTCCTAACTTTTTTTCCACCAAGGCTTCCGTGGCCAGCTGCGGCAGTTGCTCCCTGTAAGTCGGTGCCGTGATTTCGTACAACAGGCCAATAGGCAGCTGGCCGTTCATCTCCCAGGATTTTTCCCAGGCCAGCTGGCGGTCATGGGGCTGATACCCGGTGTCTTCCAATTTGTAAACCCGCTCTCTGAACCACTCAAAAGTGTTGACTTTATTAAAAGTGACGCACGGCTGAAAAATATTCAAATGGGCAAAGCCGGGATGTTTTATGCCTTTGATGATTAAATCCGCCAGATGATTCAGTTCGCCGGCAAAGCCCCTGGCGACCCAGGTCGCCCGGCTGGCCAAAGCCAAGGCCGAAGGATTAACCGGCTCCTCCAAATTGCCAAAGGGAGTGGACTTGCTGATAAAACCTTTGGGAGAAGTCGGCGAAGTCTGGCCGGTGGTTAAACCGTAAATCTGATTATCATGGGTGATATATAAAAGATCAACGTTCCGGCGGCAGGCGTGAATAAAATGGCCGACGCCAATGCCAAAACCGCCGCCGTCTCCGCCCACGGCAATCACCGCCTTAAGCTTATGATTGGCCCAGCGGATGGCTTCGGCCGGCGGCAAAGCCCGGCCGTGCAAAGCATGGCAAATGTAGCCCTGATAAAAATTAGCGCCATTGGAATTACAGCCGATATCAAAAGTAAAAACAACTTCGTGAGGCTGAATACCCAGTTTGACTAAGGCCTGACGAACAGCCACCCAGATTGAATAGTTGCTGCAGCCGGGACACCAGGTTGGACAAACCGGCGTTTCATAGTCTTTAATGGTTAATTGATTTTCTGACATAGTTCATCGTTCATAGTTCATAAATCATAGATTATTGACTGCCTTAACGATTTCCTCCGGATAAAACGGCCGGCCGTCATACTTGAGCAGCGTCTTTTCAATATTCAGGCCCGTCTGCTGCCTGATTAACTGCCGCAGCTGGGCCGTCTGATTGCCTTCAACAATCAGAGAATTTTTGGCTTTAATATGGCGGTTAAAAAATTCCGTCGGAAAAGGAAACATATACTGCAAATGAACCACTCTGGTATTTTTTAAATCTTTTAAAGCTTCCACGGCGGTCATTTTGGTTGAACCCCAGCAGATTATGGTTTTTTGAGCCCGGAGGTCCCCATAAATTTTGGGCTCGGGTAAATCTTTAATCAAAAAACTAAGCTTGGCTGCCCGCTTGTCCATCATTTTTTTTCTGATATCCGCGTCCTCGGTGGTGTAACCGTACTCATCATGATCATCGGAATTGGCCTGATAAAGGCCGCCTCTTTGCCCAGGGATGGAGCGGGGCGAAACGCCGGTGGGCGTAAACTGGTAGCGCTTAAAATCTTTAATTTTATCCAGCTCCGCCTGGGTGATCATCGCCCCCCGATCTATAACCGCGTCTTTGGCAGAAAATTCAGTAACCGACCGTGGGCTTTCGGAAAGGTATTTATCCGCTAAAATTATTACAGGAATTTGATATTTATCCGCTAAATTGAAAGCGTGAATAGTTGACTGATAAGCTTCATTGGCGTCGCCGGGAGCAATGACCACTCTCAAAAATTCCCCGTGCGAAGCGTGAATGGCGTATAACAGTTCGGCCTGGCCGGTCCAGGTGGGCAAGCCGGTCGCCGGGCCGGTGCGCTGAGACTCCACAATCACCAAAGGCGTTTCGGCAATGGCGGCAAAACCCAAAGTTTCGTTCATTAAAGCAAAGCCGCCGCCGGAAGTGGCGCACATTGATCTGACGCCGGTAAAAGAAGCGCCGATGGCCATGTTAATAACGGCGATTTCGTCTTCCGCCTGTTTGACGACTAAATCGTAATCGCGTTCGTTCTTGGCCATGAAATGCAGAATGGAAGTCGCCGGCGTCATCGGATAAGCGGCATAAAATTTACAACCGGCCGCCAGCGCCCCACAGCCAACGGCCTCATTACCGGTTATCAAAATACGGTTTAACCCCATGAACCGCTTTTCTAATTTAGAATTTTGAATGTTGAATTTTGAATTTTCTGTAAACTCATATCCCCTTTTGGCCGCCTTAATATTTTGCTGAATGACTTCGGCATCCTTGGCGTCAAAGCTCTCGTGGATGACGGCTTCGACAATTTGCCGATCAGCCTGATATAACGCCAGACCAGCGCCCAAGGCGACCGTGTTTTTCATAAAATCAGAACCGCAGATCTCTTTTGACAGTTGGCGCATCGGCAACTCCATATATTGGACCTGAGGCCTTTTATCTTTGACTTTGGTCGTCTCCGGGTCATAGATAATCACTCCGCCGGCGGTCACTTCACCCGCATGTTCCAAAATAGTAACTTCATCTAAAGCCACCAAGACGTCAATCTGACTTTTTTGGCTGCTGACGGCTTCGGCCTCGGCGTGCACCTGATACGTATTATGGCCGCCGCGGATGACGGAAGGATATTCGGTGTAACAAAAAACGGGCCAGCCGTGCCTCATGCAGGTTTTGGCGAATATTTTACCGGTGACCATAATCCCGTAACCGGCCGGACCGCCAATTTTCCAATTAATGCCCGTCATGAATTGATGTTTTAGAGGAAAAAAATATGTTTAAACCTATAATCAGCTTTCCGGTCACAGTTGTTTGTCCTGATCGTCGCTGACTTGAATAACGCGGACCGGACAAGATTTAGCCGCCAGTAATATTTCTTCATCGCTGTTGCCGGCCTGGTTAACCACTTCGGACTTGCCGGCGTCATTCATTTTAAATGTCTGATTAGCCATGGCCACGCAGCTGCCGCAGCCGATGCAATTTTCCTGATCAATTTTAATTTTCATGATGACTGCTTAATGATTAAATTAATACAAATTACCACCGCCCTATGCTGAGTAAAGGCTGGCGGTCAAATAACCATGAATCTTGGCTAAGAAACGCTACCACGGCTTGAACAAAGCATCGCTGTTTGGTCTGAAATTTACTCTGATTTTTCATTTTCAGTATACAATAGGAGCGCTTAATTATCAATTTTAACAATGGAATACGGATAGATGCGGATCTGATATGAATAAATACTGATAACGTCCTGATGGATTATCCGCATAATATCCGTCCAGCCAATCGCGCTGAGCGCGACTAAGCTTGATAAGTTATTTTAATCCGTATTTTTTCGCAATCTTCAATCATTAATATACGTCCAATCGCTCCTTCAACGATTTAAGCCTTAAATAAAAACCAGCGGTATGGATGGAATTAAGTTGGAGTTTCTTGGTGTCATAATGATGTAGCCACTCATGCAGCAGAGTGTCTAAAAAAGTTTTGGCGGCCAAAACCTGGCCGCGGACGGCGGTCAAATTCTGAATATAAATATAACAGGACTGCGGCCGGTAATAACCGTATCGTTTGCTGACAACCCGTCCCTGATATTTTTTATGATATTGCCTGGTCTGGGATATTTTCAATTTGACGATGTCGATGCCGGCGCCGTCCGAAAGCTCATCCAAAAGAACCTCGCCTAATTGCTGACGAGATTCAGTGCTCTGAGATTTTAATAATTGACTGACGGTTTCTTTGGCTAAATCAGAAACCAAAAATTTGACTGAAGTGATGGCGTTGCTTTTTTGATAATTGCTTTTTAAAAACATACATAGCGCTGATAACGCAGATTATAATCGGCGCTATCTGTTATCCACGTTATCTTATCTCTAACTCAGCGATTAGCGGCAAATGATCCGAAACATCAACGCTTGGCATCTGGTGGCTGATGACTTTGATATCCAAACTGGCAAAAATAAAATCCACCACCGCTTTACCATAACCCGGATTGGTTTTTCTTTTCATATTAAAAGAAGTGATTCTTTCGCCCTTAAAAACATTGATCAGGTATTTTTTAATATTCTGAATCGCCAATGTTTTTTCCTGCACGTTGAAATCACCGGCCAAAATCACGTTGTTTTGGTTTTTAATCTGATTGATAATGTCCTGGCTCATCTTTAAACGGCGGTCATTATCCTGGCCATCCAATCCCCAAATACCCTGGGTGTTAAAAACATAAAAAACAGTCTGCTTATCTTTTATAACCGCCCGCTGCAGATTGCGGGGCGCCTGAGGATAATTTTCAAACTTATCAATATAATCATCATTGTAAGGGATGTCGAAAAATGTCGTTTGAAAATCGATAATCGGCCAGCGGGAAAAGATGGCGTTGCCCTGAACGATTCTCCCTTCTTCTCGGTTATCAGTAAAAGCGGGTGAATAAAAATGATAATTTAAATCTAACTTTTCCTTTAGCAAACTTAAAGCCCTAAACCCCGACTGTAAATTTTTATCCCAGCCGTCAAAAACTTCTTGCAAACAGATAATGTCCGGCTTTTTTTCAGCCAAAAAATCCAAGGCTTGATCAAAAATACCGCCGACACCCCACAGATTCAAATTGATAAATTTAATCTTCATCTTGACAATAAATTAACATATTCAAGGCTTTCTTTCAACTTTTATTACTTACATTGACCTTTCAGGCTTATAGGTATATACTGATAAAAATGGCCAAAAGACCCTACCCAAACAATCACTTTTATGAAGGTCGCCGGAGCGACCCAGAATTACTTTTTCTCTATTAATTTCCCCGTCAGGGGTTATTTTTTTATCTATTCACGAATAACGCGCGAACGGCACACAAATTTTATTCGCGAGTCATCAGCGGGTCATTAGTGAACCATCAGTGACCTATCAATAAAAATCAAATCATAGATAATCCGCAATCCTTAATCATCATTCATCATTCATTAATTAATAATACTATGAACCGGCTCTGGAACTTAAAACAACAAATGCTTGAGGCCATCAAAGCTAAGGGTGGCTGGGTCAACTGTCACGCCCATTTTGATAAAGCCTTTTATATCACCAAAGATAGCCTGGATAAAAGCATGGTGGATATGGAACAAAAATGGCTGATGTCCGATGATATTAAAAGGAATTCTACCCAAGAACAGATTGAAGAACGAATCCGGACGGCCTTAGATATGTTGATTGAACAGGGCTGCACACTTACTGCCACCTTTGTGGATGCTTATGAAGCCGTAGGCCATAAAACGATTGACGCGGCCAATAAAGTAAAAGAGGAGTACAAAGACAAAATCAGATTATTGACCATTACCCAGCCCTTAGGCGGCCTGATGGATAAACCAGCCCGCGATCTTTATGAAGCCATTACCGCCAAAGCTGATCTGGCCGGCGGTCTGCCGTCCAAAGACCGGCCTAACGACCAAGAAAACCTGGACATTTTATTTTCCATCGCCAAAAATTTAAATAAAAAAATTCACGTTCACATTGATCAGGAAAACAATCCGAATGAAAAAGACACGGAGACTTTGATGGCCTGCGCCAAAAAACACCATTACGCCGACAAAACCGTGGCCATTCACGCCATCTCGGTTTCGGCCCAGCCCAAAGATTACCGCCAGCGGCTTTATAAAGACATGGCTCTAAACGGCATGAGCGTAGTCGTTTGCCCG
>LCKE01000006.1 GCA_001001205.1 Parcubacteria group bacterium GW2011_GWF2_45_11
GGAAAAGCTGCCAAAACGCTCGGCAAAATTTCTGGCCACCGTGGTTAAAGCCTGTTCGGTTTGAGTTAAAGCCGGCGGCGTCAGCTCAGGCTGGTTATCTAATGGCGGCTGATTCTCAACAGGCTGATTAACTCCGGCGTTCAAATTATCCTGCACAGCCGGATTTAAACCGGGAATTAGAAAACTTTGATCAGACAAAAGCAAGGCCACGGCCAAACCGATAACCACCACTATTACCACGGCGATCATTATCAGGGTTCTTTTTCTAAGCATAAAGATAGTACCCGCATATTAGCTTATGTCCTTTTTTTATCTCCTTAATGGCTAAAAGGACAGGCAGACATACCGGATAATTAAATATTAAAATCGTCAAATCAATAAAACAAGAAATCATGTGCCTACATTTGTCATTTTAGGCCGAGGACGGACTTTAGTGAGGACGAACGGAAAAATGACAAACATTACTCTTAACCCTTAGCTCATAACGCTGACGTAAGCTGACTACTGACAATCAAGCTATAAATCAGCGGAATTGTCAGAGGCCATTTCCGCGTCAAATTCCTTTTTGGAGGCCTCAATTTCCAACAGTTGCCGGGGATCCGAAGTAATAATCTGATCTTCGGTATAGGAAGCCCTGATTAAAATGGCCACGTGCTTATTACCCGCAAAAAATATGCCCTCGCCGACATTACCCTCAAGCAATAAATATTTCTCGCCGTCGGTTAAACGGAAAGTTTTTTGAATCACGTCAATGCCGGCCGGAGACTGTTTAAGTAAAATCTGCAAAGCTGAATTGGTCACAATGGCCTGCCCGTACGGCGAGCGCAAAAAGTCGTTGACGTCCTGCGTGATGGTCGTTACGCCCAAATAGTATTTACGGCAGCGCTTAACCAGGGCAAAAATAAACTTGGCGCTGTCTTCCCGCTGCATTAGCCACCAAGCCTCATCAATGACTAAAATTCTCTTGCGGATCTCTGAACGGACGGTGTTCCAGATATAATTGACTATCGTGTAAATGGCTATCGGCTTAAGCTCGTCTTCCAAATCCCTGACCGAAAAACAAATCAGCTGATTTTTAACGTCAATATTGGACGGGCTGTTAAACAATCCGGCAAAAGTGCCTTCGGTGTATTTTTTCAGCCGGATAACCAAATCGTCGCCGCCTTCCATGCCCGCCAGGACTTCTTCAAAATCTTTCATCAGCGGCGGCTCAATGGCGGCGAGATTGCTGTCCGGGGTAATGTCTTTTTTGGCGTAAGTTTCAATCAAAGCGCGATCCACCAAAGAGTCCTCCTTATGGGATAATTCCCCCAGCATCAGCCTCACCAGACCTTTTAAAGTAATGACGGCGCTTCTGATAATATCAGCCGGGCGGCTGTCGTTGCCGACCGGCCTGGGCAGATCAAAAGGGTTAAGCTTGCTTTCCGAATTCAAGGACAGGTTGATATAGGCGCCGCCGACAGCGTCGCACAGATATTTATATTCGTTCTCCGGATCAATAATAATCACGTCCGTGCCCATCATTAATGAACGGAGTATTTCCAGCTTGATGGCGTAACTTTTGCCGGCGCCCGAAGTGGCAAAAACCACCGAATTGGGGTTCTGCAAAGAAAAACGGTCAAAAATAATCAAACTGTTATTATGGCGGTTAATGCCGTACAGAATGCCGTCGTTGGAGGTCAGCTCCGAAGAAATAAAAGGAAAAGAAGTGGCGATCGGCGAAGAATTCATGTTAAAAGAAATCTGCAACTCGTCGTTATTTAAAGGCAGGCAGGAATTAAAACCCTGTTCCGCCTGATATAAGGCCCGCTTGGTATAAACCAATTTGGAACCAAAAACCGATTCCAGCCTCTCCACCAGGCTTTCCAGCTCCTCGCGGGTCTTGGCGTAAATGGTCACGTAAAGGGAAAACTGGAAAAATTTCTCCGTGCCCTGGGTCAGGTCGTCACGCAGTCTTTCTATATCCCTTAAGGCCGTTTCCCGCAGAGGATCCCGGGGCGCGCCTTTTTCGGCGTCAGCCATCAGCTGCGCCTCCAGAGCGCCCACCTTTTTTCTCAATTGCTTTAAAATAATTTCCGTTTTCACCTGGTAAAAAAACATGGAAACATCAAGAGGCGAACTATAATTGATGACCGGCGAAAACCAGCCCACGTTGATATACCTGGGGTAATTAATGACAAAAATCGTGGCTAAATACTGGCCATTGATCTCAACCAATCTCGGCTCCACCCTAAAACTGGCCGGCGCGATTAGATCTTTAACCGAAGTCACGCCCTGACGGTAAACTTTTTCGGCTTCCAGAATCTCTTTCTGTTCCGATTCTTTAATCTGCACTTTGGATTTTTTAGCCTTTTTCCGGATGGCGGTTTCTTCCGCTTGAATTTGTGACGTCTTAAAAGCCATAACTTAATTTTTCAATTTTTTAATTTTAATTATCGGGTAACAGCCAGCGATCTTCACAACTCAGACTTCTTCAATCCTTAATTTGCTGACATCCTGCATCTTTTGCGATTCCACAATTTCGGGGTTGTAAGCGTTATAAAATAATTCAATAAGGCTTTGGGTGTCCAATTGCGCGGCGTTAAGGCCGATACTGCCCAGGCCGTTCATAATATAACCGACCCGCTTATCCAGCTCTTCCCGGTAACGCTCGTAATTCTTTTTGCTCATGGTGACCGAAACCGCCGGCCTGAAAGTTTCCGATAACCGTTCTAAAAACTTCTTTTTGGCCTTTTGAATGCCCATAAAAGGCACGGACACGTAAAACTTTTTTGTCATAATCTGTCCGAGATCCAAAAGCTCTTTTAAATAAGCGCGGTAATCAACTATCTGCTGGCGCATCAGCTCGTTGGTTTGCTGTCTTTCCAAAACCAAAAGCTTTTCTAAATATTTATCAATATTCAGGCGCCGCGACTGGATCACAATCTGCAAGGGAAAATCTAAGGTGTTTAAAAAACTGATGTAAGCCTGAATCAGGGCGTTTTGCTCATCTTCGCCTTTTAAGGCGAAATTAATGGAAGAAACCAGTAAAACCGCACGGACGGTGCCGTCCCTGAGGATAACAATATCATCCCGGATTTGGGCAATGTCTAAATGTTTCTGAGTTGAGGCGGCAGTTTTACTGGTAGCCAGATTATTCTTTGGCATAAAAATAAAATCCCCTGATATTAAACTTACTTATGATCATTAAAATGAATTTCCCCCAGCTCCGCCTCTTCGCCGTGATAAATGCCGCCAGTATCAATAATTAAGGCGATATCAGAAAGCTTGGAACCGGTTAAGGGCTTGCGTGAAATCAGCAGGGCCGTTTCGGCCGCATGACTGATTTTGGCCTTATCTTTCTGGCGCGCCGGCGCCACCACAGCATCACGGATCCAAATCCTTAAATGGGGTTTTTTAAAAGTCTGCACCATGTTTAAAACAAAATAATGGAAAGGCATGCCGTTAATTTTAACAAAAGCAAAAACGGCAAAAAAAGCCAGAGTCGGTATGGCCAGCAGAATAAATAAAAAAATATCTGATAATTTATATTCTAAAAATAATATTAAGCCGCCGACCACCAGCATTAAAAACTGCCTCACCGTGATCGGTCCTATAATTTTATCTTCAACATCAATAAATTGCGGAACGGTCGCTTGTCTCATAGTTCATAAGATGTTATGGATAATCAGTGGCTAAAATCTAAACTTCTTATTCAAATCGGAAATGGCCTCAAATTCTTCCAGAGTCAGGATTTCTTTGCCTTGTAAGACATACTGCTCAATTATTTTTTGCACCGACAGACCGTGCTCCATGCTGGCCTGACCGATCGCCAGATACATTCTATACAGGGGGCTTCGGCGCCAGGCCTGGATGCCCTGAGACTTTTTAGCCAATGACTGCTCCCCTAACAGGTAAACCTTGGCGTTAACCTTGTCTGACTGGGAGGCGGCGTCTGGTCCTAAGCGGCGAAAAGTCTGCAAGGTTAAGCTGGCGAGTTCTTCCACCGGCCCAACTAACTTATAATCCCTCTGAATGTCCGCCATGGGTGACTTGCCTCGCTTGCGCGCCATACTGGACATAGTCGGCCTTTTGGCAAAAGTCCTGGCCGGCGGCGGGCCAAAAATGGCAGGAGCCTCTTTAAGCGCCGCGGGTGCAGCCGGCTTAAGCGGACGGGCGGCCAGCGGCGGCCGGTTCAGGGTTAAACCGGTTTTAAGCGGCAAGGAGCTTTTAAACACTGAAGGCAACGGCTTGGCTTTAGCTTCTTCCGCCTGAAGGCTTTCATCAATCACCAGGCCCTTTTCGCTGACAATTTTGGCCTTAACGTCAGTTAAAAATTTTAAAACCTGGTCAGCCAAAGTCTGGGCAAACTCCAGTCCGCCGGCAGTGTTTTGGCGCTGCAAAACATCGGCGGTCTCAACTTTAGTCCTTCTGTCCCTTAAAAACGAATAAACCACGGCGCGTAATTTTTTTTGATTATCGGGCGTCAACGACAGCTGAAAGGTTGTCAGCGCCCGTTCTAAAATTTTATCCAAAGAATATTTTTTTTGCGGCAACAAGTCAGCCGGCGGCTTATGCTTGGCCGCCTCTTCTTCGTCTTCCGGATGAAAATAAAAACTGGCGGTGGCTTTGCGGATTACCGGCGGCGGTGGTTGCAACATCAGATCTTCCTTGCCCGTATCCATCAGTGCAGTTACCGGGGGCGGGGGCGCAAGATCATCCCTGCCTAAACTTAAAACCTCGCCCGCTTCATCCATAAACATCAGCTCGTCAGCGGTAATATTTGATTGTTGGTTTGAATCTGCCATAAACTCGGGATAGGTCGCAAATAGCCCGCTAATGACACACGAAGATTCGCGGGCTATTTATGCACAGTTTGCGCTATTATAAAGTGGTAATTGGCCTAGACTGTAAAATATAAAACTTATTCTTGGCGATGGCCCATTCAACATCCTGAGGACAGCGGTAATGCCGCTCAATATGTTTAATGATTTCGGCCAGCTCCATAATCTGTTTGCCGCTCAGCTTTTGCTTAGCCTGTCTTGCTTTAGGGACGGGCTTTAAAACGCTACCGCCAGCAGGCTTCATGACAATCTGTTTTTCCTGGGCGCTGATATTGATGTCTAAAATCGTACCCTCTTTTTTATGAACAACGTAAGAATCCGGAGTAATGGTGCCGGAAACAATGGCTTCGCCCAAGCCGTAGCCGGCCTCAATAATCAATTGATTTTTATCCCGCGTCACGGGATGGACCGAAAAAGCCACGCCGGAAACTTCGGAATCCACCATCTGCTGGACCACCACGGCCACGCTGACCGAAATTTTTAACAGTTTTTTTTCAAAGCGATAAAAAATCGCTCGGGGCGTAAATAAGGAGGCCCAGCACTTTTTGACCGTTTTAACTAAATCTTTCTCTCCGACATACAAAAAGGTATCCAATTCCCCGGCCCAGGAAGCGATTTTGGAATCTTCGGCCGTAGCTGATGACCGAACGGCCACCCATTGGCATTTCATTTTTTTAAACTCCTGTAAAACGGCCGCGGAAATATTGGCGGGCATCTTGGCGTCCAAAATCATGTCCTGAATGACATGGGAAGCCCGGTCAATGGAGCTTATGTCCTGATAATTGACTTTGCCCAGCTCCGCTTCAATAAAAACGTTAAGATCGCCCTGTCCGGGACCAACTGGCGGCGGCGTCTCATTTAAAAACGCGTCAAAAGCCGAGGCTAATACCACGTAACCGGGCGGCACCGGCAGTTTGGCGTTGGTCATTTCGCCCAAAGAAGCGCCCTTGCCGCCGGCAATGTTGACACTTTTAAAATTTAGTTTGCCAAATGGCAGAATATCCTCTTTCATAAAGCAGAATTCGTAGTTAATTATACCATAAAATTATCCTTTAATGAAAGGGTGTGGCATTCCAAAGATACAAGCGCCTTACACTACCTTTTCGCGGGTCTGGATAGCATAACTCACTTTACAAACTCTTTTCATTTTTTAAAACGTCTAACAAGCTCCCCGCGACCAAATAATTTTCTACTTTATTAATGCCTGAGTCATCATTTTTTAAGTGGTAACCTCGGACATGCAAATCCGATAAATTTAATTCACCGGCCGCGCCGTAAAAATCTTTAACGCTCTGAACTTTATCATCGGCATATACTATTTCCCTGTAACCTTCATGATATTTTTCTTTCAGCCACTTAAGCCAGAACGCTTCATTCTTACCATTTTCTGTCGGGTCATCATGATAATTAAAAGTACTAATGACCCCTTTAATGTATTTCATGATGTCAAAACCCTCATAAAACAAGATGATTGCCCGGCGTAAGCTTGTTTGCTTGACCGTACCGGTAGTAACCACAAAATTATTTTTGGTCCATTCTAACAATTCTTTGAAGCCGTCATTTGCCCAAACCTTAAAATATTCCTTTTCATAAGCTTCTTCATCGGCCCTCTCATCATCTAATTTATTATAGCGTCCGTCGGGAAATTTGGATAATAAAAAATCCTGATAAGTCTTCAATTGGGGATGCTGCCATTTTTCCGGAAACAGGGTATTGCCGGCGTCCCAAAGATAAAGCTTTTTATTTTGGCTCTTCATCTTGCGGTTTAAACCTTACTTCCGCCTTTTTTGCCAACTCCCTGACCTTGTCCCAGTCAAGGTAGACTTTTTTGCCTTTAAAAAATTCCGCGCGCTCGGGATCGGTAAACTGATATTCAAACCGTGTATCATCTTCAAGATGTTCCAAATCTTTATTTTCTAAACCTTTGCTTAAATCCCTTTTGGCGATAATGCGGAAAGCCGTGGCCTGTTTGGTAAAACCGCCGATTTCATCCACGTCGTCAAAACCGACTTTTTTTTCACCGGTTTCTAAATCTTCAACAACTAAAGCGTATTTAAATAAAGATTCGGCGAACATGCCGCTGCCAACGTTAGGAATGGCCGCGACCTTGTCAACCTTCACACCGCGTCTGAACAATTTCATAATATGCATAAGCTCTAAAGCCTCATTCTCTGCAGCAATGCCGGTAGCCTCATCATCTTCCATAGCCTCTTTTAAACCAGCAATTTGAGCTTGTTCGCGATATTTGGCACGCAACTCTTTATTTTCCGGCTTAATAAATTCCTCTTGCTGTTCCGGGGTTAAACTACTGACTATCTTATTCAATTCATTTTTAATAACGTCTTTTACTCTTCTTAATAATTCCATGGACATGCCGCTGGTTTTGTAATCCAATCCAAGTCCCCGGCGCGAACCTTTAACTGTACCGGGTTCTACCTGGCTCATCACTGGCGCCGCCACTGGCCTTAAATCACCCGATGTACTAAAACCAAACCTGTGGCTGCCAGAAACTATATCTTCACCGGTTTGTCCATGACGCTCTTTTTCCCCCCGCGGATGAACTAACGTTATGTCATCGGGGTAATTTGCTCCAAAATCTTTGGAGCCGTCCCGCCCCCGCAAAGTTAAGGATTCCTCGTCATCAAATTCATATGCCTGACCGCCTACTTCCACTTTCATCTTGCCGCCAAACCTGTTGCCATGACGCGTTAGATCAATGTAAGTTGTAGCAATCTCTGACTCTCTTGGCTCTAATTTTGGTTCGCCTAATTCCATAAAATTTTAGGTTAATTTTAATGTATTGCCTTTGCCAATTCTTCCTTAAACTGTTGAAAATTGTTTTTATAAATAATAATCCGCATGCCCGATTCCTTGGCGCCATCAATCCTGTCTGGCCGGTCATCAACATAAATAGATTCCTCCCCTTGGATGCCGGCCTGCGCCAGAGCTATTTGAAACATTTTTTTATCCGGCTTACGTTCATGAATGTAGCAGGAAACAATTTTATACTTGACGGACTCGTCCAAATTAACTTTCTTCATCAGCGACTCAAACACTTCTTTAGAATTATTGGAAATTATTCCGATATTGTAATGAGGGGCGAGATCTTGCTTAATATAATTAATGAGCTCAATATTAGGAACGGTCGCTTCATTTATCAGCTCAATAAAGCGGCGGGCGTTAAAAAAGTACTCCCGGGCGCGCTTCTGACACATGGCTAAATACTCTGCCTGAGTGATTAGCCCTAAAGTAAAATCTTCCCAACCTTGATGATCATGAACAATCTTGTAAAATTCGCCCTTGGGGATGTTAAATTCCTTTTCATAATTTTGAACGCCTAAAGTATAACCCTCTTGACAGAGCACGCCGCCGTTATCAAAAAAAATTGCTTTGGTCATTTATGATTTATTTAGCTTTTTTGAAAAAATATTTAAGATCTGTAATCGTCGGCTCGGTCAATTTTATTTTTTTATCCTGATATAATCGCCAAATCCCGTTTATTTCAAAAGCTTTGATTTTTTCAACCTCTTCCGCGTTGATGGCAAAAGGACCGTTGTAGTCGCCGACAAAAACATAAATAAACATGCTGCTGGTATTTTTGCTCTGATGATATAAAATTTTCTTGAATTTGAAATTAATGTCAATGCCTAATTCCTCCTTAAGTTCTCTTTTGGCTTCGGCTAAAATCTGTCGTTCGGAATCCGCGCCCGCCTTAACATAACCGGCAGCGGCGCAAGACCAATGAAGAGGCTGAATATCCTTATTTTTGCTTCTTTTCTGAAACCAATATTCGCCTTTTGAATTCTTTAACCAGACATGACAGCTTCTTCTGATTAAAACAGGATTTTCTAAAAATTCTATTCGCCGGGCTTGGCCGATAACCTTATTTTTCTTATCGACATTATCATGCCATTCCAGAAATGAGTCGGTTAACTTTTTATTATAATTTGTCTTAACCATTTAAGCTCTTTTAATAATCTTGACTATCCCCTTTTGGGCGTCAATTTCCAATAAATCATTATCCTTGATGACTCTGGTGCCGTTTTTGGTGGCGATAACGCAGGGCACGCCCAGCTCCCGGGAAACAATGGCGGCGTGGGATGATAAGCCGCCCTGATCGGCGACAATGGCGGCGGCCTTTTCCATAGCCGGCACAAAATCAGGCGTAGTATACTGGGCAACTAATATGTCCCCTCTTTCAACCTTATAAATTTCCTCCTTATCCAAACATACTTTGGCTCTGCCTTTAATAATTCCGCCTAAACAGGCCATCCGGCCATGAATCTCTTCGGTTTCAGCCACCTCTACCGAATATTCATTTTCCAGCTCCTTAATCTCTTTAAGATCTGTAATAAGCCGAGTCTCGGCGCCTCTAACTATCATGGCATAATCATGAAAACGAATGTTCATTTCCGCCTCATCCGGCAAGGCCGCGCCTTGTTTCAAAAAATTTATCATCTCTGGTACGGATATTTCCATAATCCAATCCTGATTAAAATTAGCCCGCTTAGCCACCTCTGCATAAGCAAAGCTGGCGCCGTAATCGGCATTAAAAAAAGCTTCAACGCGTCGATTACGTAAATATGAATGTAATCTGGCCAAATCAATCACCCTTTGGAGATCAGGCTTTGGCTTTACCTGTTCTAAAGCCCGCCTATATTCACTTTCAATTTTACCCGCCGAGGCTTCATAAATTAAATCATCTATCACCTTGCCATCAGCAACTTGCTGTTTCATCTCCTTAACGCGTTCAATTATATCGGCAAAAGAATAAGGCTTACTGGTAGCCAGCCCCCTGTTAATATAAGCGAACTTATCCAGATGATCGTTCAATCTGGAAATTGTCTCGCCGGACAAGTTGTCTAAATCTTCATTATGATCAAAAATGTCCTTAGCTATTTGAGTAAGTTTCCAGCGTTCTTCCGCCACTTCGGTCATTTCCTTAGGATCGGTAAAAATCAAAACATACCTACGAAAATTTTTGTCATCCGCTTTCAGATAATTCAGTAATTTTTTTTCAATGATATCTTCAAAATATTCATCCAAAGAATACTGAGCATACCACGGACAAGCCAGCTCCCGGTATTCCTGCAACAAAGGCCCAATAATTTCAACAATTTCCTGATTGGATTTTTTGCTCCAGTCTGTTTTTTTTAATTCCAAACCTTTCTGATATAAATGCTCAGATTTTTTTAACTCTTGCTGGCAATAATTCTCAAACCAGCCATCGTCGGTTTTCATGTGATTAATAATCTCGTCTTCAAAAGCATTATACTCGCTGGCGGGCCAATACATCATATGATGCAAATACGTTCGGTTAGCCAAAACCGTTTTAATACCCGCCTTATGAGCATTTTCCCTGGTAAAAGAAGAATTAATCATAAATCGTAAGAAAATGGGCAACCGGCCCGAAGGCTTAATCCGCCATTTTCCTGAATGCATGACTGCTCCCGGCATAATTTTATAAGTTAATAATCAATCAGAAATATAGGAACTCTTCATGAGTGATATTCATTATATTAACAAATCAACTGCCATAATTCAAGTGAGATAAACTGATTATTTGAGCAACCGGACAATGCCCTGAAAAGCATCAACCTCAACCTCGTCACCGTCATTAAGCCGATTTGTCGCTACTTGAGTCCCAATAACACAAGGTATATTCAACTCGCGGCTTAAAATGGCGGCATGCGAGGTTATGCCACCCTCATCAGTCACAATCGCCCCGGCTTTTTTCATTATAGGCAAAAATTCCGGCCGGGTCATTTGGGTTACCATAATGTCGCCTTTATTAAATTTTTTAAAATCTGACTTGGTAATAACAAGCTTTGCCGTACCTTTAATCTTACCGGCGCAGGCCGATACGCCCTGAAGGTTTTTAAATTGATGGTTAAAAACCCGTAAAAAAATGGCGTGAATCTCCCTCGCTTCTTGTCCGGAAACAATTTTAGCTTTTTTACTTTTTTCGTCCCACAACAACAGATAATGTTTTTTTCTACATTCTAATTCACTGATATAGCCTGGAGAAAATTTAATATCAGTCAATTCTGATAGATCGGAAAATAACAACAACTCAGGTTTAATCTTATTTCTGCGGGCGATCTCTGTCCGTAATAAATCCATATAGAATTCATCAAGCATATTCCTGGCTTTACGGACCTCTCGCCAGTCAGATTGTTTAGCAAAAAAATAAAAAATGTTTTTAATGTGAGGCGGGAGTTTAGAGTTTTTTAATATCTGTTTTCGCATTTGCTGTTGCTTATTGTGAAAATCAATAATTTTTTTCCTATCATGCAAATATTTTTGTTTGTTATTAATTATTTTTTTAAATTCTCCATAAAAATAATTAAGTGACAACAGCTTAGTTGACGCCCAACTGTTTGCCGCCCAAAAATAATTTTTTTGAATAACAGACAGTTGCTTCAATATGCGCTGGCCTGGCTTATAATTTTTAAAATCACGCAAACTTTTCTTTGATATACTTTTCATAGCAAAACTACCTTGATATCGTAAAAACAAATTTACAAGTTCTAATTTTAATTGGTGCAAATAACTTAAATTGTAAGGATACGTTAAGGCTTTCAATTGATCTTTGGAAAATTGACTGTTGATATTCTTTAAACTCTGATTTAAAATCTCTTCGCCGCAGGAATCAAATGATTCAATTAAGGCCCCGACTTTCCAAAGATTAAATTGATTAGTAGAAAAATTTTTGATTAATTTAAAAAGTTGAGTATTAGAAAGCGTAGAAAAATCAACCTGATTAATTTTAGTTATCGCCTGATTTGATAATGCCTGGCGCTGATTCCATTTAGCAAACAAAATATCAATATATTTTTTATTCTTTTTTTGTTTGGCCATCAATGAGTCTGCCATTTGTCTCTCTTTGGTCATATCAAGATAACCATAATTATTCTCGCCCTGATTATATGAACAGCCGGCGTAATACGTCATGGCCGCCCGATATGGTTGATTTGAGTAATAAGGCATTATGGCGCCGCCTTGGCGGTACCACTTGGTTTTAGAAATTATTTTATAATTAATTTTCATTTCATTATCTTAACCACGCCGTGGTTGGCGTTAACTTCAACATAATCACCGTTTTTAAGGGTGGCGGTGGCAATCTTAGTGCCGATAACACAAGGCTTTCCTAGTTCCCGGCTGATAATGGCGGCATGCGAGGTTATGCCGCCCTCATCCGTAACGATAGCAAGGGCTTTTTTCATGGCCGGCACAAACTCGGGCCTGGTCATGGGCGCCACCAAAATATCGCCGGCTCTAAACTGAGCGATGTCTCTGACTGTCCGGCAAATTGTGACCCTGCCCACAGCCTTGCCGACCGAAGCGCAAAGGCCGTTTAATTCTTTTTGATCATCTTTTTTTTCTTGCCCGGCAAGTTGTTTTTTAAAAATTTTATAATCACTACCGGAAAAAATTTTTATTTTTTTAGACAAACCTATAACCAAACAGCCGTGCTGGCGTCCGCTTAATTCAATTTTGTTTAACTTGGCTAAATCAGCCGCCCAGATCTCTTGCGGTAAAGCGTAACGCATCAACGATATGGGCAAATTAAAGCGGTCACCTATTTCTTTTAATAATTCGTCCAAATAATGAATAGCGATTAAGAAAAATTTTTTACGGTCATCCTGCCAATAGGACATTATATCAGACATTTTAAACATTTTGACAAAACCGCGGCCGAAGCCGTATTTTTGAACTGCTTTATCTTTAGCCTTTTTATTCTGTTTAAAAATATTTTTGTAATAACTTAAGCCATCCTTTATGCCCGTTTTAACTTCGTTGAGAAAATAATTTATGGTTAAAACTTTAGCGCCGCTATAATTATTATGCATCCAAAAAAAATTTTCTTGAAGACCGTAAATCATGCCTTTTAATTTAGGCTGCTGGCTGAGATATTTAATTATCTCACGATTGCTTAATTTAAAAATTTTTGACAACTTTTGTTTGTTAATTTCTTTAATAACATCAGACAAAGCTTCAATCATCTCATGAAAAAAGGTTGGCCTAATCGGCTGAGTCAAAACATTAAAAACTTTATTAAAATCCTGCCCTTTATTTTGCCGTTCCAGCTCTTTGAACAGTTGATTCTTAATCTTAATATCGGCGGTTAAGGTAAAGCCTTCAATAATGTGAGAAATACTGATCGGTTTAACATAATAATCATACGCCTGATGATATAAGCCAATTAACTCCGGTGTGGGCAGCTGATCCAGGCGCAACGAATCAATGCGCCGGAAAAACTTATAGGCCTGTTTAGTCAACCGGTCGCTTCTTTGCACTAACAACTCTAAATATTTGGGATTCTTTTTAACTTTAGCGAAAAGTTGATGAGCGATATGATGCAGATCATCCCGATCGTAATACATGGTGCCAAACCCGTTTTTATAAAAATTCAAAAAATGAGTATAGCCATAACCCAAATATTTCTTGCAGCCCTCAATCCCGGACATCGCGCCCATGGTCAACAAATTAGGGGTGGAATTAAAGCTTTGAATATACCACCTTCTTTTAAATAAATATGCAAATTTTTTTAAATCTGACTTCATACTACTTACTGAGTCTGGTGACGCTTCCCTCCTTAGTGTCCACGCTGACCAAATCGCCGTTCTTTAAAACGAACGTGGCGGTTTTGGCGTTAACTATGCAGGGAACCTTTAACTCGCGGCTGACAATGGCGGCGTGGCAGGTCATGCTACCGCCATCGGTAATGATCGCCTTGGCCTGACGCATGGCCACAATGTATTCAGGCGAGGTCATGGGCGTAACCAAAATTTCGCCGGCTTTAAAATTTTTAAGCTGCTGAAAACTTTTAATAATCCTGACTCGCCCTTGCACTTTATCGCCCTGGCTGACAACCAAACCCTTAATTTGCTTTATATATTCCGAGGATTTAATAAACCGGCCGGCGATCACTTTGGCTCTTTGATCAACTATGAATTTTAAGTTCTTATTGTCATAATAAAAAATAAAATACTTACATTGTCTAGCCAGGGCAATGCCAGAAATTTTTTTATTATTCAAAACTGCGATAATCTCCGCAGGTAAAAAAGATTTTAATTCGTTAAGGCTGTAAATGGTCCGCCGGGCAATTGACTTGAGCAATAAATCAAGATAATAGTCAATCTGCAAAATTAAAGCCTTTCTTTTATCCTGCCAGCAGATGCCATAGTCCAAACTTTCAATAATCGCCCGTTCCTGAACGTTTAATTTTAATTGTTTTATCAGCTTAGTTTTATTTTTAATAATCAAGCGGCGCTGATTGATGCGTGATGTAATCTTATCATTATCATCCCTGATGACTTTTAATTTATTTTTAAAAAAATTCAATGATAAAATTTTTGATTGATAATAATTATTTAACAACCAAAAATATTTCTGCTGATGCTGCTTTAATTTATTCTGAAAAAGATCGGGTTGTCTTTTATATTGCAAAATTTTCAATAATTCAATTTCTTCCTCCTGATAAAAAGAAAGCTGTGCGGGGACGGTCAAGAGTTCGTAATATGCATTAAAATTTTCCGACTGACCAATCTTCCTGGTTAAAATATCCGCGACCAGTTTTTCCCCTCCCCAATTGCAAATCTCCGGGACTGCTCCGTGAACCCAAAATTGAATCAATAATTTTTGCCATTTTTTGAAAGTCTGTAAAAAATCAGCATCGCTTAAGGAATCCAGGTATTTTAAAGAAAACCTGATTTGCCAAACAAACAATTCCTTGGTCGCCTTTTTATAGGCAATTTCAACTTTTTGCCTGTTTTTTTTGTTCATCATCCAGCGATAAAAATTCTCCCGGCCGGATTTTTTCAACTCAGCCTCGCTATTAACCCAGGTTATGTAATTTTTATGAAATATAAAATAAGTTTCGGGCCAGAAAAACTGGTATGTTTTCGGATATTCCTTAAAAACTGCCTGACTATAATAATATAACGGCAATATTCTTCCGCGAATCGGCCCCCACTGATATAGCTCTGAATTGGGATTGATCATAGCTTTTTAATGACTCCTTTATTAGCATCTACCTTGATCCTGTCCCCGCTTTTTAAGACTTTTGTCGCTATTTTAGTGCCAATAATGCAGGGAATGCCCAGCTCGCGGCTGACGATAGCGGCGTGGCAGGTTAAGCCGCCTTCATCGGTTATAATTGCCGTTGCTTTATTTAAAATTACTGTGTAATCCGGCCTGGTCATGGAAGCCACTAATATCTCGCCCTTTTTAAAATTTTTAAACTGTCTGGACGAGGTGATAACCCTGGCTCGACCCTGAGCCTTTCCCTGATTAGCCACCACGCCCCGAATGACTTTAACGCTATAGTCTGTTTTTGGAAACATCCTCTGATAAAGCTGGCGGGCCTTAGGATAAGCTAAAACGTCAATGCTTTTAGGCGTCACCACTACTACAGAACATTTCAGACGACGCCGCAACAATTCTTGATCAATCTTTTTAGTTTTAAAAGCCAGCGCAACCTCGGCGGGGGTCAGATGCTTCAACAGCCAGTAGTCAACTTTGGTCCTCTTAGATAATTCCCTGATAAACTGATCAATAATCCAGTTGGCGATCATATTGGCCTGCTTGCGCTGATCCTGCCAGTAGCTAAAGTGGTCTAAAATTTCCAGACCCAAAGCCGTCTGCCGATCAAGGTTCAATTTTTTTATATAGAGATCTTTTTGCTTTTTAATATTTTTAAAGTCTGCCCGTTCCTTTTTTAAAACTGCCAAACAATCTTTCTTAATATATTTTTTAACTTCCTTGAGCCAATAATTTTCGTCTAAATATTGGCTGCAAGTGTAATTATTGTGAAGCCAATAATAATTTTTAGTATGCTGAGCTAAATCTGATTTGATGTTTTGTCCTTGTTGTAATCTGGCGGCCATTTTTAAAACCGACCAATGGGCTTCTTTAATAAAAGATGGGTTGGTTGGTTGAAGTAAGATTTGATATATCTTATCCTTCTCTTTATTGGATATATTCTTTAAGAATTTCAAAATTTGAGGTAACAAAGTTTTCTCGCTATATCCGTGATAGTGATCGGTTAAGAGAGGCAGAGCGTATTCCTGCAAATAAGTTTTGGAAAATTCTTCAAAAAGGTTGATGACTCTGCCGCGCGATAATCGGGATAAATTCAATTTATTTATTTTATTGACTAATTGATTGTAAGCATGAATTTGCCGTTGCCATTTCTGATAAAGTTTCAAATAATACCGGCGGTTGCCCGATGCCTGTTTCATTAACAAATTGGATATCCGCAACATATCGCCGGCTTCATAAGCCCAAACAAATCGTTTATTAATGACAAAACATACGGTCACCCTGGCGCTAGTGGGAAAATAATCTTTTAAAAAGTAGGAGGAAGCAACGGCCGGATAATAAACGTTAAGCAGGCAACCGTCCCCCGCCTGCGTCCACCAGGCGGGATTTTTTATACCGAACAAATTTTTGTTTTTTAAATCAAGCATTTATTTGATAATTTTAACCACGCCGTGGTTGGCGTTAACTTCAACGATCTGGCCATCCTTTAAGACTTCGGTGGCGATTTTAGTGCCGATTATGCAGGGAATGCCCAATTCCCGGCTGACAATGGCCGCGTGGCAGGTGACCCCGCCTTCGTTGGTAACTACGGCTACGGCTTTTTTCATGGCCGGGATGTAATCCGGCCTGGTCATAACCGCCACCAACACATCGCCCGGCTTTATCTTATGACTGTCCTTGACGCTTTTCATAAGGCAGACCCGGCCGCTGGCCACGCCCTTGGAAGCTGACATGCCCCGAAAATCATCCGGAATCTCTTTCTTATCACGCTTCAATAATCGTAACAAAATTTTATCGGCCTCGGGGCCGGAACTCAAATCAAAAGCATCGCCGACCTGATACCAAAGACAGCTTTTTATTCTGCGATTTAACTCGGCTTTAGCAGGTTTTAATTCAATATTTTCGCCAAATAAAGATAATATTTCCGGATAAAGAAAATATTTCATCTGCAACAAGGAAAAGCCAAATCTCCTGCCCATTTCCGCCAAAATCAGACTAAGATAATGCGTATACCAGTAGGTTTTCTTTTTGCGCTGATCCTGCCAATAAGTAAAATCTTCGGAGATAACCAGGAGATTTTTAAAATAAGTCGGTAAATTTAATTCTTTCATTAATTTTTGTTTGGCCCGTTTATTTTGTCGCGGGATCTGGGCCAGCCTTTTTATTTCCCGCTCAAAGTCAACATCTTGTTTGACTAAGGCTAGCAACTCTTTCAGAAAAAACCTTAATGATAAGACATTGTTATCCACGTAATTATTGCGAGTCCAAAAATGGTTTTGCTGATATTCATTTAATTTTAGAAAAATCTCGGAATATTTTTTTAATTTTTTTTCAATATCCGCCAGGCTGGCATTTTTTATGAATTTTATTAATGCGTGGTGTTTTTTTATCTCCAGGCCTATCTGTAAAAGCTTTATTTCCGCTTCAGCCATAAATGACTGATGAACCGGCGCCGTCAGAATGGCAAAATAACGCTGGCGCTGTCGCTCCAATCCCTTAGCTTTTAGTAGCTGATTCAAGTTTTTAAAAATATAATCGTCAGAGCCTAGAGCAAAACCGTCAATTAAAGAGCTTGAAGTTACGGCCTTGACGCTGTTATTCAGCATCTTTAAATAAATTTTTTTAAGCTCGCTATCTGATAATTTTTTAAATTCAGGCGGTCAATGCCATAACAGTATTGATAAAAATTTTTTTCATCAGTCTGCCATTTCTTTATAAGACCCTTACTTAAACCACCTTTCTGTTTACTCAAAACAATAAAATTATTAGTAATCCTTTTAATGTCCTGCTGATCAATATACCAGTCGCATGTATTATCTTTAAAAAATCCCCAGTGCCTGCCAAAACTACCCCAGACGAACTTTCTGGATTCCTTTTTTAATTCGGCTTCCGAAATTACCAATATAAATTGAGGGCAGCCGTCAAACCGTTGGTGATACCATTGATTCTTTTGAATAAATTTTTTATCTTGCTTTATTAAGCCGGGTTTAATTTTCATCATTTTATTTCTTTATAATTTTTACCGAATTATGATTGGCGTTAACTTCAACCAACTCGCCGGTTTTAAAAACTTTAGTGGCGTTTTGCGTGCCGACCACGCAAGGGACGCCTAATTCCCGGCTGACTACGGCCGCGTGGCAGGTCACGCCGCCTTTATCGGTAATAATCGCCCCGGCTTTTTTCATGGCCGGCACGTATTCCGGACTGGTCATTGAGGTAATTAAAACTTCGTCTTGCCTGAATTTCGCTAAATCGGCTAAATTTTTTATAATTCTGACCGGGCCGCTAAATTTACCGGCCGAGGCGATAACGCCCTGCAAAGATATCAGATTATCCACTTTTCCGGCCTCTGGAGCGGCCTCACGTTTAAATATGGCTTGAGCGGCCGGGCCTTCATAAATCTTAAATTTATCTTTGAGACCAATATTCTACAGAATATTTGTAGCGATTCTGCAATTTTATTTTTGATAGTCTTTGATTATTCAGCAAGGCTTTTTTTAATTCCGCCGGAGCGTAAAACCTGGCCTGGGTTTCGGTCAGGCCGAATCTTTTGGCAACTTCTTTAAAAACCGGCATTATTTGATAATGAGATTTTGTGAATTCTTCCTTTTTGTAATCAAGCAAGTAGGCGCAGGTTCGCAAAACTTTAAACAATTTTCTATGATAGTCGTCTATTTTATATTTTTTAATCAGTCGCCGGCGCGCGGCTTGAAGCTGGTTAAAATATTGCGCATCCTTTTTCAGCTTAACCGCCAAACCGCCATTTTTAACCATATCTTTTATAACTTTTAAAAAATAAGGCATTTTCCAGATATAGACGCCATAGTCAAAAGGCACCCAGCAATACTCGCGCTCATGGTTTTTTAACCGGTAATAAAGTTTGGGGTGACATCTTTTTAAGTCACTGGCGGTGATGCGTTGACGGCTGAAAAATTCAACCTGATTTTTATCTTTTTGAATATTTATAATAATTTTTAAAAGCTCGTCTGACTCTCTTTTAACAAAAGACTTTTCTTCGGGCGAAATCAGATGATTATAATCTTCGTTTAAAAATTTTTGATTACCTAAATCGGCCTGCCCCTTAAGATAAGATTTTAGATAATCGCCTAAAGAGTCCTCAAGCCCGAGCGTGATCGGTTCGGCCCAAGAGTATATTTTATTATACAATTTTAAATACCGCTCAATAATTTGCCAAATCTGCCTGTTAGACAGCCCGCTTAATGATTTTTGAAAAACTGCTGAAGTAAAATTGGTTAATTCGGGTACCAGTTGTTCAAATTTTTTTCTAATTTCAAAAACATATTCGGGGTTATTTTTAGCTAATCTTAAGGCCTGCTGTGACACCTCGGCCATTTTGTCTGGCCAAGCATACCAATGCATGGCTCCGTTTTTGGTTAAGGCCACGGTACTGCCGAAATTAACTCCTGGTAAAACTTTAGTCATGCCGTAGGTATAAGCATAGCCCACTCCATAAATACCGGGCAAAATATAAGCGTGAGTTTTCTTTTGCACGAAAACGCGTTTGTTTTGTTTCATATTTTCTTTATAATCCCCAAATTAGCATCCACCTCCACTAAATCACCGTCTTTAAAAACCTGGGTGGCAATTTTAGTGCCGACAATGGAGGGTATTTTTAATTCCCGGCTGACGATGGCCGCGTGGCAGGTTAAGCCGCCTTCATTGGTGACGATAGCGGCCGCTTTCTTTAACGCCGGCATAAAATCGGGCGTGGTGTTGCTCACCACCAATATCTGGCCTTTTTTAATTTTATTGTTTTCCTTGGCGCTTTTTAAATAGCAAACGGTTCCTCTGACTTTACCGGCAGACGCCGGCGTACCTTTAAGCTTATTAACCAAAGCCTGCTGATCAGCCCTGATATCTTTTACTATTTTTTGGGATTTCCCAAAATCTAAAAAATCAGCCCGCCCCTCATAAAATTTAATGACGGAAAATTTTTCACGGCTGGCGGCTATTTTTCCGGTTAAAGCCGGTTTATTCTCTAAAACGTCTTTTAGTTCGGACCATAAAAACCATCTGACTTCCTCTAAGCTTAAACCTAGCCTGCGGCCGACCTCCTTATACAAAGGCGTGATGGCAAAATGAAAATGGGTTAAAATCTCTTTCTTTTTATCCATTAAATAATACAGCTTGTCTAAAATATCCAAATAGTATTGAAACTTTAAATCAACTTTGTATTTTTTAATAATTCTAGACTTCTGTCTTTTAAGTTTAGCGTAGTCGGCAATCTCCGGAGGAGTTTTGCCAAAAACTCCGGCCCTTTTTTGAAAGTATTTTAAATTAACAATAATACTGGAATAATCAAATAAAATCCATTTGTATTTTTGGTAATGCCGCTTTAATTGATTGTTTAGATAATCGGGAAACCTGGAAAATTTTTTAAATATTTTAAATAATTCTTGATTCTCTTTGCTTAAAAACGACTGATAGTTGGGGGTAATTAATAATTCAAACTCAGCCTCGGTTATTTTTTTCTGATCAATAAAGTATTCTTTTAAAACAGAATGCAGTTTTTCCTTTAAAAAATGAGGTAGCGGCTCGCCGTAAGGCAGAATTTGATCATAAAGATTATTATACTTATTTTTAATCTCAATCAATTCCTGATTGCTTAGTGAACGAAAATGGCTGGTCTCCAGTTCCTTAATAAATTTCTCAATCACTCTAGACCGCTGATCAAAAATGTCCTTCACTTTTGTTATATAAGCTTTATTTTTGGAAATTTTATTAAAAACATAATTAATGATTTCTTGATGTTTTGACTCGTAAGAATAAATTAAACACTGGCCTTTTTGATAAAGAAAAAATAAAGGCGCTTCACCGCTACCCACGGTTTTTTTAATATGGCCCGACCAGTTCCTGGCCACATTTTCCACGGCTAATGGCGGGTAATCCCCCCGTTCATGAATAAAATGATATTTTTGAGTCATCTTAAATCTTTTTAAACACAAAAATTTCCCGCCTAACTCTCTGCCCAGGCCGCGCGTAAACAATGGACTTCCTGGGACAGTCGCTCAAAGGCAGACTGACAAAACCCAAACACTTGACGTCATTAATAATATCAACCGTTTGGTTATTAATAATCGGCAAGATAATCACCGCTTTCCCCTCTTTCTTTAAAACCTGATGAAATTGAGCAAAGGCTTTTAGGTATAATTTGGATAATTCATCTATTACATCAATTTCCGGGTTTGAAACTTGCGATTTAGAAGTTGAAATTTTTTGGCCAGCCGGCCGGACGGGCAGGTATTTTGCGTCCTGTGAGCTGGGGATTGCCCGGGCCGGCCCAAGATACGGCTCGGTCACAATAACGTCAACCGACTGCGGCTGTATTTTGGCCGAGAGGCTTTTAACATCCTGCTGAAAAATTTTAACCCCGGCAATGTCCTGTTGTAATTTGACTTTAAGCCATTCCAGATTATTAATGGTGTCGGACACGGCTTTGGCGGCAATATCCGAGCCAATGATTTTTTTATAGCCCAGCAACAGAGCCTCCTGAATGACCGTGCCTGAGCCACAAAAAGGATCCAAAATTGTCTGATCAAAACCGGCCCGGCCGAGGTTAATCATCATCTTGGCGAGCTTGGGCGGTAGCATGCCCGACTGATCGTCGCGCTGAGGCCGGCCATAATCCCTTTCGGAGTATTCCTGAAACTTTTGGGCGCTGACCGTGTAACCAAGATAATATTCTTTGCCTGAATTAATCACGACTACGTCGGCGCCCTGATCAATTAATTTTTCCTTGTGCACGATGACTGACGATAAGGCTGATTCTTTGGAAACCACGAACCTTGATCTGACTTTTTTTAACCGCAAGACTCTCTTGAGATTCAGACCGATCTGCTTAAGCTCTTTCATGTTCACTCGGCCGTAAGCGCTAAAACCGAACTGAAACCTTTTATTTTTTGCCGGCGGCTGTTGTTGGATAAGTTTTTCTATAATCTCCTGTTTGATACTTGATGCTTGAAACTTAAGGCTGGCTATCTTGATGGTCCCGCCCAGCCTTGCCTGAAGCCAATCAATCTCCGCTTTCCTCATGGCCAGCACCAAAACCTGCTCGTTATAAAAAAGCTCTTCAAAATCCAGGCTGGCGTGCTCCAAAATGGCCATGATTTCCGCTCTGGCTAAAGCCGGGACTTGCCCTAAAATAAAGGCGTATTTTACCTTATTTTGACTGAATATCATGAATTTATTTAATCATTTTTTGACCCTTTTAACAATAGCCCCGTAAAAAGCCTTGACATTTCCTTAATTTTTTGCCAAAATACTGGGGTCTACTCTAAAATTGCAAGCACTAAAAACATCGCTTGCCCCGGGCTGACCATTTTTTAAGATTAACACTAAAAATCTTAAATGACTGCCTGAGGGTAGATAGTTTAACCATGAATCTTTCAATTAAGATTCTCCTGAACCTAAATCAGACTGGTGGACCAGTCAGACGGTTTTAGGATAAATTATCTCCGCGTCCTTAAAAGGCTTAACACGCCCCTAAAGGTTAGCGGCGGAAATCGTATGAAAAATGATCTCCCATTTTATGAATTGACCTATATCATTTCCGGCAATCTGCCGGAAGACCAGCACCCGCCGGTTCTGGAAAAAGTCAGTTCCCTCTTAAATCAGGCTCAGGCCCAAATTGTTCTTAACGAAGATTTGGGTAAAAAAAAGTTGGCTTACCCCATAAAAAATCTCAGGCATGGTTTTTATAAAACCATGACTTTTTATTTGGAGCCGGCCAAGCTTAAAGCCATTGAAAACGAGCTGAAGCTGGAAAATAAAATTCTGCGGTTTTTAATTATTAAAAGTTATGAAAAAACCGCCGAGGAAATTGCCTCCGAAGCCAAGGCTAAAAACAAACGAGCCAAGGAAAAAATTGCCGAAAAGGTCAAAGAGGTAACCAGCGTTAAAGAGGCCAAGCTGGAAAAGCAAAAAGTCAGCCTTGAAGATCTGGATAAAAAGCTGGATGAATTGTTAGACGAAGACGTCATTTAATTACTAATTTTCAATTTTTAGTAATTTAATAATTCATTTACCTTGATATAAATTCGGAACATGAAATTAATCAAAAGCCGTCCGCCTATGGCTGGTGATTGATCGGCCTTGGGCCGAGAAATTAAAAATTAACCAAAACATATGGACTTAAATAAAGCGATGATCATTGGCAATATGACCAGGGATCCGGAGGTTAAAACCACGCCTTCCGGACAAACGGTGGCTAATTTCAGCGTGGCCACCAATTTAGTCTGGACCGATCAAAGCGGGCAAAAGCAGGAAAAAGCCGAATTTCACAATATTGTCGCCTGGAGAAAACTGGCGGATATTTGCGGACAATACCTCAAAAAAGGCGGCAAAGTCTATGTGGAAGGCCGTTTGCAAACCAGGTCCTGGGACGATCAAACCGGCAATAAAAAATACCGCACCGAAATTATCGCCGACAATGTAATTATGCTTGACCGGGCTGGCGCGTCCAGGCCGGATAGCCGGACCGAAGCCACTAACAACTATGCCCAGCCGGAACCCCCGCACAACGAACCCGCCGCCGCCGAGACGGAAGAGGAAATTAACGTTGACGATATTCCCTTTTAGGAATTAATACTACTTGGAAAACTAACTTACTATTTCCTAATTACTAATTATAAAACTATGGGAACAACTAAAAACTTACTTAATAAAGAGCGCTACTGCCACTTTTGCGTTAACTCAATCAACGATATTGATTACAAGCAATGGCAAATGCTGCAACGCTTTACTTCGTCATATGGCAAAATTGTGCCGCGCCGACGAAGCGGCGTTTGTCATAAACACCAGCGTAAATTGGCCATTGCCATAAAACAGGCCAGATTTATGGCCTTATTGCCGTTTACGGCCAAATAAGCTTTTAAATCTTAAGTGATTCTGAATTCCACCATAATATATAGAGCGCCTTTTCTTAAGGATACCCATAAGCGCCAATTACCGGCGCGGGGCCTTGGCAAAGGTGCTGGATACAATAATCACATGCTATCAATCAACGATATTAAAGTCGGCTCTATCATCACGCATGATAACCAGCCCTACTTGGTCACCCAGGCCCAACACGTAAAAATGGGACGCGGCGGAGCCAACCTCAAAACCAAACTCAAAAACCTGATCAGCGGACAAACTCTTGAGCTCACTTATTCCGGCGGAGATAAAATGGCGGAAGCCGATCTGGAAAGAGCCAAGGCTAATTTTCTCTACGCCGAAAACAACACCTATGTTTTTATGGATAACGCCACTTACGAACAGTTTGAACTAAATGAGGAAGTCATCGGGCCACAGGCCGACTTTTTAAAAGAAGGCCTAACCGTTGATGTCTTAATCTTTCAGGGACGGCCGGTGAGCATTAAATTACCGGTAAAAGTTGACTTAATAGTCAAGCAAAGCCCTCCCGGGGTTAAAGGCGATACGGCCGGTTCCGCCACTAAAATGGTTACCTTGGAAACCGGCAGAGAAGTGAAAGCTCCCCTCTTTATCAATGAAAACGACGTCATTAAAATCAATACCGAAACGGGAGAATACGTGGAAAGGGTAAACTAATCAAAAAAGACTTTATCAAAGTCTGCCTCTCTCCCCAGAGTTGCTCTGGCGCGCGCTAAGGGAAGAAAATTAAAGACGATAAGGTCTTTTTTAATTATCCAAAAACAAAGTGATGATTGTCCAGTTGAATCTTGCGCCATTTAAAAACCGCGGACTGGCTATCGCCGTAAACCATGTTCAAATATTCTTTAGAGCCGTTTTTAGCCAGCTGGTTGGCCAGATACAAAGATAAAACAGCGCTCTCTTCCGGGCTTAAAGACAAGCGCCCGGTAAAAATTGACTGGAAGAGCAGGCTGGCCACCGGCGGCCCCAGTTTCTTGATTAATTCCGGCTCGGCAATGTTATAATGCGTCTTAATGTATAAAAGCAAAGCCTGCGCCTGAGCGCGGTCCTGTAAAACTTCCGCTAAAAGATTCTGTTTAATCAGGCTTTCCAGATTGGCCAAAACGGCTGTTGTATCTTTTAAGGCCAAATTGCTGTTCAGATCATTAATGACCACATTAAAAGACCGGGAGCTGGCCGCCTGAGATAAATTATTATATCTCGGCAGGTCAACCAGCTGATTAAAAGTCTGATGATAATATTCTCTTAACTGCTCCAGCGAACCGCGGTCAGCGGCTTTAGCCTGATTATCAGCTGACGACTGGTATATAAATTCATTAACGATTTTTTTCGTGCCGGCATCCAAAGGCGGCAGGGTGATCAGTTGCCCGCGTTCAAACACTTTTAACTTACCGTCTTCCACAATATCAACCGCTTCGTCAAGACCCTCCGGCGATTGTGAAGAAAACAGGCAATATTTGTATAAGCCTATAATCTGCTTTAAAAATAACTGGTCGGCATTTTTTAGCTGGCGGTAATTATTATCCCGCAGATAATATTCTTCCTCTTTAAGCCGATCGTTAAACTCCCAGCCGACTTGGCTGATAATATCCCTAAGCCACGAACCGATTTCCTTAACGTCGGCCTGGGGATCAATGACTTCGCGGTTAGCAAGCAACGCCTGCCTCGCTTTGATTTTAAAATCGTCACGTTCATCATAATCAATGATGCCCAGCATACGAGTTCTGATGCTTTGAGTTAAATTAAAAAACTCCTGATCAAATCCCCTGATGGCCGATAAATTCTTTTCCAGCATTGTCAGCGCCTCTTTAACCGTAAGCCTGGGCACCGCCAGCCATTTAACATTGAAATACAACTGGTTGAATTCTTTTTCAAAGACAGCCTTGGCTTCCGGGCTAATTTTGGGCAAACCGCTTTCTATATTTTTAACCGCCCAAAAACACTGATTAACTTCGTTATCCTTAATCGCCCGCTCCAAAACCAGCCTAAAATCTTTTTTTAGCCGGTTATCGGTTAATAGTTGTTCTAATTCATTCATAGGTTATTTTGATCCAATTGAAACGAACCGCTCAACGATCCTTCTGATTTCGTCTTCGCTGGCATTAACGTTCTTTACGCTGGCGGCAATATCTTTTAAGCTGGTACTTGGATTATTGGGCAGGCTGTGATCCAGCTCTTCAATCCGATTGCCTAAAACTCCAAAATCCTGATAGCTAGTGCCTTGCGCCATTGCCGTTTCTTTCATATTATTATGGAGTTTTTTTAGCAGATTCCTGACAATCCAAAACTGCTGTAAATTTTGATCATTGGTAAAGTTTAAATATCCGGTTTTTTCCGGAGCGGTGGATTCCCTAAGAGCGCGGACCGTGTTCGTAATATTAATGTGGTTTTCTTGGCTGGGTGATGATTTAACGTTAGTAATAATTCTATTGGTAGACTCATTATCACGTTCTGATTCATTACCAGCATGATATCTGGTTAAGGGCTGGTCGGTGCCGCTGTAGCCGAAATTATGCTGAACCACCCGGGCGGCGGTATCCGCGACCGATTCGCCGGATGAACCCAGCCTTTGTTTAAAAGCATCAATTAGCCCCTTGGCGGCATTAACATTTTTACCATCAACTTTTACAACGATATCACCTATGGCCTTGGTTATGCTGCCTTCACGCCTTTCGGCTTCCATTAATTTTTCCACCACGCTGCCGTTTAAGTGTTCCATAATAATTCGCGGATTCTGCAACCAGGCCGGCACGTGCTGGCGTAAAATAGCAGCGCCCGTACCAGACATCACATATGAGCCGTCCGCCCGTTCGCCGCCATAGCCCAAGCGGTTAAGCTTGTTGGCGATAGTTCTATCAGACTGTTTGGTGATTTCCGAGGTCGCCACCTGAATATGCTCTCTTTCGGAATACCAGCGCCAGCGGCCGTTTTCCATGGTGGTCATTCTGGCGGTATTGTAATGGGACCTTGATTCATTAATATAAGAAATATCGTTAGCCAGAGACAGCATTTCCTGATCGCCGAAGCCGGCTTTGCCTTTAAGCTCTTTTTCAAAAAAATCTCTCATGCCCGAACTGGTTGATTCATAGCCAAAATTATTCAAAAACTCATTGTCGTTATAATCATTGGCCATCTTTTTCATAATCGCCCCTATTCTGGCCTTATCTTTTCGAACCATGGCTTCGTTGAGCATGGTTAAAAGCTCGGTATCGCTTTCGGTGCCTTCCACTTTCTTCATTTCTTCGGATTGAAGTTGCCGCGTGGCCATTTGGGCGTTAAAACCGGAGGTCGGCATGGCTTTAGCGGATTTAGCCTTAAATTTCTGGACTTGCTCGTGGTATTCTTCAGCCTTTTTTTGATACTTTTCTTTTTCTATATCGGTAAAGTGCCTGGGGCTTTTTTCCTGCTCTTCTATAATTGTTTGCTGGGACTCCAGATCGGTTTTTTCTTTGCGCAAATTGCTTAAAGTATTGCTGGAGCGCTTTTTCTTTTTTTCTTTATCTTTTTGAAGTTCGGTTTTTTCCGAGGTGGTTAAATAATACAAACCGTCATCATGAATGGAGCTTTCTTTAATATCTTTCTCAACGGTTTCTAATTCTTTTCCCAAAGCCTGCTTTTGATCGGGCGTGCCGGCAGACATAATATCCACCTTCAAACGCTCCCGTTTTTCATTAAGCTTGGTTATTTTAGCTTCCCGTTCATCCACTTCATCGCCGGTTAAAACATCGGTGTTATTGCTGGCCAAAACACCATTGACGGTCGAGAGTCTTGTAGCCACCGCCTCTTTGCGGTTTTGCAAGCGCTGATCCGATTTTTTGGCAACAGCATCTCTAATGCCCCCCACACTGCCTATTCTTTCCTGAGTTGTCTTATCTTTAACCGCTTCACGCCATTTAGATAAATCTTCTTGGTTTATTGTGATTATTTCTTTCTTCGCTTCAAGCTCTTTAAGCCTAACTTTATCTTCAGCCGTTATCTCGTTATCTTTTTTTTGTACTAGTTCAAATTTTTCATTACCTTCATCATCAAGTTCAGCTTTACCAGTCACCGGATCTATTACCTTTTTCTTTTTATATTTAATGCTTGTTTCCTCCTCTTCTATGCTCTTTTGTTCTTCTGTCAAATTATTGCCTTGTTGCTCATAAAAACGATCCAAATCAGCCCCTTCCAAAACATCGCTATCAACGCTGGCAAAAGTTAAAACGGCCCGCAAATTTATTTCTTCCTCATCCAATTGTCTCAATTCCTTATCTATGTTTGCCGCTTCGTCACTTTTACCTTCACCCCTAAGTTTTTCACTCTCCTGCATTTTAGTCTGCCGTTCATTATCAATTTCCGCCAAACGGTTTTTTTGATAATAATCCTGGGAGCCGCCCTGGGCTAAAGCCAGGCTGGCTTCTTCCTTTTTTTTGGCTTCTTCGGCCTCATCGGATTTTTCTTTAGCCCTTCTGGTTGCCCCCCGCCCCAAGCCTCTCATCATTCTAAGCCCGCCTTTTAAATAGCCGTAATTTTCCATGTGTTCGCTAACGCCGGTGGTCATGGCGGCCAGCCTGGAACCGACAAAACCGCCCTCTTTGATTCTTTTATCAGAGGCTTTAATGCCTTCCTTATAAGCTTTTTCTTTGCGGGCCTTGCGGCCTTCCTGGAAGTTGGCCCAGTTCCGCTTAACATTCAAATCCACGCCGCTTTTTTGCTGAAGCTTGTCAATGCCGGCGTTTATGGGTAACATAGGCGACTTAAGGGCGGTTTTGCCCAGTTTAGACAATCCGCTCATAGCCGCGCCGGCAAATTTGCCGGCAAAACCGCCGGCCTGCTGAGCGTACTGCAAGCCCATTAACAATAAAACAATGGCCACGATGTAAGTGAACAAATTTTCCGGATTGCTGGCTTTAGTCACAGCCACGGCCTGCGAAACGGCTGGGGTGGCCGCCTGACCGCCGGATAATTGGCTGGTATCCGCTGTTTCTTTGTTAACGTTAAACTCCTGAGCAACATTGCTACTGGCCGCTAAAATGGTCAAAGACAGCCACATAAAAAAAGCCATGGCCACGCCGACCGTTAAAATATTCCAAAATTTTGACCAAAAATCAGCAGCCTGCTTTTGCAAGCCGGGAAAAGCCTGGCCCACAAAAGCCAGAGGCGATAAAATAACCGCCACCCATAAGGAAATAATCCGCCACAATAACACCACCATGTAAACCACCATGACAAAACAGGCGACCACCACCAAAGCCAAAGCCAGAATTAAACCCATAATCAACGAGCTTTTATCCAGATCGCCGGCGGCCACGGCCTTATCATCAAACTGCAGCAAATTTCCCACGCCAAAGGAGTTGGCCAGATTGATTTCCATGGCCGCTTTAAAACCATTAACAAAAGTCATCATGATCACCTGGGTAAAATCTATAATAAAGCCTAAAATGGTTTTGGAAAAATTAACCAAAATCGCCATGATGATCAGCTTCCACAAAATGCCTTTATAATGATAGCGGGAGATATGGAGAATGGTGGAAAAAGCCACAATCAGCAAAATTATGACGAAAGCGATATTCATTAAATCGCGCATCAAAGGCCAGCCGATTTCCACCGCCTGCGCGTGAATAAAATTATTATACTGAAAAAGCTCAGCCACCATCTTCATAAAGAACAGCAAAAGATGGCCAACTAAAGTAATGAATAAAATCAGCAAATTGCCGAAAATCGTCACGATATGATCCCAGGGATTAAATCCGGTAGCCTTTAACCATTCGCTTTCGGTGGTCTGAATCTCGGCTAAGCCTTCCGGAAGGTTGACCAATAACAAACCAAATAAAACCAAGCTGATCAACAGGGCTAACTTGGCGGGCTGGCGCCCGAATTTCTTTAATTGTCCGTTAATAAAATTCATGACATTTCATTACGCGATGTTTGATCCTGGATTAAGCCGGCGTTGACTAAAAAGTTTGCCGGATTAAAACGCCGGATTAACGTAAATATAGCCGGTCTGGCCGGGTCCGGTGGTGAATTGAATACCGTCTTCCGGTAACACGCACACTGCGTCTTCGCCTTTCCAGCCATTGTTGTTAGTTGGCGTACTGGGGCAGAATTCCCAATGATCCTGAATAGTGATATACGGGCCGGGGTAACGGCAACTGCCGGCGGTGGATTCCACCCAATCCGCCTGCGCTTCATCCCAGCAATAAACGCAAGCATTGCCCTCGGAATTGGTCACGCAACTGTAAGTGTGGACAACCCGGTGAGGGCTTAAAGGTGACGGCCGGTCGTACATGGAAACATCCATGTTTTGAAGATTGTTCGGTCCGTCGTTCCATTTAATCTTAATGTTATCTATGGGCAGTTGATCGTCAACAACATCCGTGGTAAAGCTTAACGCCACTGATCCGCCCGGCGCCGTTAAATTAACGTTTTGGGCTTTGCCGTTAAGTAAAATATGGCCTACTTGCGGCGCTTCCCCTTCTTCCACCACGCTATTATCATCAATAGGATAAATCTGATAATCATTATCGTAGCCGCTCCACCGCCAAACGTTCCCAATCTTGGCAAATAAATTCAAGAGCCGGTTAGAAGCGGCTAATGACGGAGTACTCTCGTGCAAACTCGGCAAATTGCAGTTTACATAAGGAGGCGCGCTGCAGTCAGCGTTGGCATTGCATTTAACGCCGTTAGTCATCCCGCCGCTTGGTTGGTCATAACAGTATTCGCCTATGCCGATACAGAATCCACCGATACCGCAATCACTAGAATCGGCACAGTAATCACCATCATTATCGCCGTTAAAACTATACAAACAACGGCGTTCCGGCACCGGTACGGAAGCGGGTACTGACAACGGCGAGCCGGCTAATAATGGGCTCGCTAGCGGCGGGCCGGAATAAATTTCCAAAGGCGCAGTTAATGCATCAATATTATCAATACCGATAGCACCGTAAGGATAATAAGTCATATTTTTATTATAACCCATAACATTGCCCTGGGCTTCCTGCCAGCCATTCTGCCAGCGGGTAAACCAGGTTTTTTCCGCGCCACTCTCGCCAACGGTCTCGGCCACATAAGTACAATATTCGCGCAAATGAAAGATTAATTTTATGGCCCATGGATCTTCATTATCTCCATCTCCATCAAGATCGTATTCATACTCAATAATCTCCTCAATATCGCCCTGAGAATTAAAATCAATTTTAACACCTAATTTTACACAGCCTGCGCAAAAGACAGGGTCGGGGTCCCAAATGTCAATCGGCTCCCCAGATTCACCAATATCAGCAAACCAAGAAAAGAAAATAGAATTCTCATCGGCATCAGAATTATCTAATTCATAAGTAGAAAAAATAATAGGAAATTGAGGGTCTCCACCATTGGCGGTGGTCTTAACCTCCACCTTGTCTATTTCATATTGTTTTAAACCCCAAATTTCACTATAATTCGGATAATTATAGTCAAAATGACTAAAAAAGAAATATTCATCATTAGGTGTAAAACTGTGAGTGTGATCGCTGAAGTCAAGTGTAGCATAAGTGGTCCATCGGTAGCCGCAGTAACCCGAGGCTTCTGGGTTGGTACAGCTGGAATCGTCACGGTAATTACCCTTGGCTTGCAAACAATAATACAAGGGCGCAGGGCCGTTATAACCTATAGCCTGCTGGCCTAAAACGCTTAATGATTCCCCGGCCACGCTGTCAATGGGGTACCACTGCAAGCAGGCGCCGGAATTATTGGGATCAGACTCCAGACAGTAGCCGTACCAGCCGTGGTAAACCTTATTATCCGTATATTCGCAGGCCGGCGCGTTATCGGCCGGATACAAGCGGCACTCTTTGATGGCGCGCTCGTCAGCGGCAATTTGCAAAGCCGGCGCCACCTTGAGATCGTCAAAATAGACTGTGCCGGCTAAATCGCCGGGCTGGTTATACCAGGAACTGCCGACTTCCAAACCTATTCTAAAGAACTTGGCCCCAGCCGGTATCGGCTGGCCGGCCACCCCGATCACGCCAGAAAAATAAGTCCAAATTGAAGGCGCCAGCTGATTAATCACCAGCTGATTGCCAAGGCGGCTATTAGGATCATTGTTTTCATAATAGGTGATAACCGCCGTCACCCTTTGCGCCCCATTTAAGGAACGGGCGTAAAAAGACAAAATATAATTCTGCTCCGGGTTAAGGGGATATAAATCTTGGGAAGCGGCGAGGCACCAATAACCCTGAACCGGCAATAGATCAAATTGATCCTGGGAATAAACCTCCTCAATCTTTAAGCCTAAAGCGTAGGTGCCGCTGTGAGGATTAACGTTGCTGTGGACCAGACTGCAATTGCCGGCGGGCACATTGCCATGGCCGTCGTTATCGTTTTCATCCCAGCCTAACACCAAGGCGCCGTTAAAATCTTCAAAACCGGCGTTATAAATGGCCTTTTCTTCGCCTAATTGCAACATCTGTTCCGGCGGATAATTGCCCCTGATAATCTTGTTGTTCTCCGGCTGGCTGTTATCTTCATACCAGATCAGGCCGGCCTGGCTAAAGCCGGATAAATTTCTGATGTCTTCGGTGCCGGTGGGATTATAATTGCCGTCATGAACGGCGTAAGTCTGCTCGGCCGGATTAATGGAATTAACAATACTCAAACACTCGGAAGTATTGGCCGGGTTAAGCTGGCGGCAACGGCCCAGGCTTAAACAAACGTTGGAAGTCTTATTATCGGCATCGGTAATTTCCACCGAAGAAGTGCAGAACAGGCTTTCGGCGCATTCGCGGTCTTTTCTGACCTTAATGCCGGACTGGGTGTTGGAGTCGCAATCGGCCGAGTCGGCGCCGTCATTATAAAACTCCGGAGTACACACGTCTGGGCTGGCCGGTGACTGGCCGTCGGCCGTTATATCGGCGCTAAAATTAAGATCCGGATTGCTGGTATCGTTAAACAGCAGGCAACCGGCCTCGCGGTCAATAATGCCGTCGCATTGTTCCACGCTATTGTGCAGATAATAATAAGATTCACAGGCTAAGGAATAATTGCAGGAACGCTGGCCGTTAATCACATAACAAACCTGCTTATTGCCGATGGGGCCGATGGCGCAGTATTCCCCGGCGCAACCATCGCCCGGCCCAGAGCAGGCAACATGACCTAAATCGCAAATCCAGTCGTGTTCGGTATACGGGCAAGGCGTGCAATCATTAATGTTATCGCACAGCAAAGGCGCCTCAGCCGGGTTGGGGTTAGGCATGTATAAAGTACAGACATTCTGGCTGACGCCGTTAATTTCCTTCTGGCA
>LCKE01000007.1 GCA_001001205.1 Parcubacteria group bacterium GW2011_GWF2_45_11
GGAAATACGCAACATCATCAAGTCGCGCGATAAAAATAAATTTTTGTACACCATTGAATTCTTTCCTGAAGAAGGCATGTATCATTTTGACGGCCACCGCGACTGCGACGTCAGTTTTTCGCCCGCCGAAACAAAAAAACACCATGGCAGTTGTCCACAGTGCAAAAAAGAACTGACAATAGGGGTTTTAAATCGTGTGGATTGCTTGGCGACCCGGACCACGGCGGAAATTGATCCCAAACAGTTCGTGCCTTTTAAAAATGTCATACCCTTAAAAGAAATTTTAGCGGACATCATGACTGTCGGCAAACACTCCAAGAAGGTTGACGCCGAATACCTCAAAATGATTCAAACGGGCGGCAATGAATTTAATATTCTCCTCCATTTAACCAAAAAACAATTGGAAAATATTTCCTCCAAACAAATTGCTGAAGGCGTCATTAGAGTCAGAGAAGGCAAAGTAAAACTTACCCCTGGTTTCGACGGCCGCTATGGCACCATCACCTTGTTTTCCGACCAGGAAAAACATACGGTTGAGCAGACAAAATTATTCTAAATTTGGCTAAAATAAAAGAAAAAACCATGTTTTTCTAACCGACCAACTGCTTAAATTGAATTTATCAAAAAAAACATAAAATCCCCCTCAAGCATGAGACAGGGGATTTTATATTCTCTTCCTGGGAGAGAAAAAAGATCAAACTTATTATTTCTTTCTTCTCACTACTTCTTAGGAGCGGCTTTCTTTCTCTTAGGAGTAGCTTTCTTGACTTTGCGTTTTTTGGCTGGCATTATGTTTCACCTCCTTTCACAATAAAGATGGATTGCAAAACTATTGTATAACAAATTATTATAAAGCGTACCTATTATTATATACTCCGTGATGCCAATCAGCCGAACTGACAAAACGGCATTACTTAGTTATTATACAATATTTTTCTAAAAAAATAAATAGTCAAGGGGCTGATTTTATTTTTTCAAAAAAATAAAAATCTACATTATTACTGTAGACATTAACTGATTTAATTTAAAATTATGCTTAAAAAATAAGAGGCGGCCGCCGGGCTAAAATGGTGCATTTATTCTACCAAATCAGAACCTATTTTCAAAATCGGTAATGTGTCGAAGCGCATCCCACCTTCTGGCTTCCAAAAAACCTTTTAGTTCGTTTGTGGTGGAGATAGTGGGATTCGAACCCACGACCCCTTGCTTGCAAAGCAAGTGCTCTAGCCAACTGAGCTATATCCCCGTTTTCTTATTCAGGTGCAACCTGAGCCGCCCGGCAATTCTATGACTGATTCACTAAATCTGTTAAGCCGGGAAGTAAAATGCCGCCCGGGTAAGTCTAGCGCCTAAATAAAGGAGAAAATATAAGATCAATCAGGCCGCCGATAAAACCAAACATATAAAGCATGGACAAAAAAATAACAACAATCCCCATCAGTTTCCAAAATAGGCGGCTGCCGCCATCATAGCCTAAATATTTTTCCGCCCAATTAACCCGGCCAAAATTATTTACTATCCAGTCGGCTTTCCAAACCAGCATAAAGCCCACCGCAATCACCAATAGACCAATGACGTATCTCATATTAATTTAATATTACACTCAAAGCCCGGTCTTCAGCCAGAGAATTTTGTGAAAACAAGCGACGAGGCCAACGAAAAAAACCTTGGCCTGGCGAACATAACCTGAACTTGAACCATGAACCCCTTGGACCCACCTGTCCCAGCACTAAAAATGGTGCGGGGCTTACTAGAGCAATTTTTTAACTTTTACTTTGCCCTATCATGGTGGGTTTGAGAGGGGTCGAACCTCTGACCTCATGGATGTAAACCATGCGCTCTAACCAACTGAGCTACAAACCCCAATTTTTTTCAGGGCTTATTATTTTGTAAAATTGCAGCGGGCAGGTGTGTAAACCAAGGACTCCCTGGCTACCGGCGGGCAGGTAACCAATTCAGCTATACGTCCCAAAACGCTTCTAGCCCTGCCGCCGCCCAGGATAGGACGGCGTAAGCTAAAGACCCAATAATGTTTTTAAAAAGGCCATGAACACGGATCAAACCTATAGATCCGCTATATCATAAACCTAAATTACGGCCCACCTACCACAGCCTGGTGCCGAAGAGAGGACTTGAACCTCCACGGACTAAACGTCCACAAGCCCCTCAAGCTTGCGTGTCTACCGATTCCACCACTTCGGCGCCCCGCTCTAGCAGGCTGACCAATGATACAAAACAAATAATGCCAAAATCCCATCGCTTAGGGCTAAAACAAGTCCGACAGAATCTGCTGATAAATTAAACTAATGTGGCCGGAGGGCGGACAACGAATCTACTTAGTGGCCCGCTTTTCCTTAAGTCTCTTTTTGTAAGTTCTCAAATAGCCCAATTTGGCCTGGCTGATCTTGGCTGTTTTAATGATTTCAATCTTACCGATATTGGAAGAATAAACCGGAAAAATCTTTTCTACGCCTATACCGCCAGAAACCTTTCTGACAGTGATAGTGGCGCCTTTTTCCATGCCATGCCGGCGGCCCAAAACCATGCCCTCAAAAACCTGAATCCGCTCTTTCTCTTCGCCCTTAGGATTCTTTTCCTTAATTTTTTGATAAACCTTGATCGTCATGCCCGGCTTGACTTCGGGATAACCTACCGCTTTTTTAGTCTCTGTTGGCTGAATTTTTTGTTGATCCGACATATTAATCGTAAATTATTAAATAAATAAAAACGCTAGTAAATCCAGCACCTTTTCTTGAGGGTATTCATAAACGCCAATTACTGGTGACGGGCATTAAGCTCTGTTAACAAAATTTCTAAAAAGGTGACTCCGTGACAAACCCGGCACCCCCTGATAACTTAAAGATGATGCTCGTGCAAGACTAAAGGTTATTTAAAAAAGGTGCTGGATAAACTAGGGCAAATAATAGCGAAAATTGCTAAATTTGTCAAGGATTATTTAAAAAATGAATACCCTGCCTGCTTTAAAATTTGCACGACTTCATCAATGGCCGTTTCCAGCTGGCCCTGACGGTTATAAACGATATAATCGTAAAAAACTTCTTCCTCCGCTATTTCTTTGGCAGCGTTTTCGACTCTCTGCCCCAGTTCCGTCAACGAGATGTCGGGTTGACGCATTTTTAATCTTTGCCTGATGTCCTCAAGATCGGACTTAATAAAAATCGCGGTAGCGCCATAACGCCTTTTATAAAATTTAGTCCCGACTATATCCGTATTGGCGATCACGTTATAACCCTGATTTATTTTGGTTTCCAAATCCAGTTTATAGGTGCCGTAATAAACGCCCCGGTTCTTGATATAGGTGTATTCAATAATTTCGCCGCTTTTTATTTTTTCTTCAAATGCCGCTTTGGAAAAAAAATAGTAATCAAGGCGGTTTTGTTCTCGCAATCTGGGCGCTCGGCTGGTGGCGGTCACCAGGCGCCTAAAAGCTGGGAATCTCCTGATAATTTCTTTGGTGATGGTGCTTTCACCGGAGCCGGTGGGCCCGGAAATAATTAAAACGTTTTTCATGATAAAGTGTCTAAAAAATCCTTTAACTCAAGCGGCAACGATGCCCTGAATGCCCGGCTCTGGCCGCTTAAATCTTGGAATCGCAACAAATGAGCGTGCAAAAAAAGGCGCTTTAGGCCGGAATTATCCTTGATCTTTTTGTTCTGATATAAGCTATCGCCCACGATGGGGTGACCGTAAGCCTGCATGTGAGACCTAATTTGATGCGTCCGTCCCGTCTGGATGGCGACTTTTAAGTAAGTATACCGTGAAAATCTTTGGCTAACCACCAAGAAGGTTATTGATTCTTTGCCCTCCGCGCCGCGGGCGCGGGCGACAATCTTGCCGGACAGTTTTGACCGCTGCAAAGGAAAATCAATCACTGCCTCCTCGCTCAAGACCGCGCCGTGGACTAAAGTTAAATATTCCTTAAAAACCGTATGGCTTTGAAACTGTTCCTTGAGGCTTGCAAACATTGATGGCGTTAACGCGACCACCATAACACCGGAAACATCCTTATCTAAACGATGAACAATGCCAGGCCGGTCGCTGTTTTCTCCTACCTTTTTAACTTGAGGAAAATTCTCCTTAAGCCAGTCGGCTAAAGTCGGTCCGAGCACCCCCGGGGCAGGATGAACGATTAAACCCGCCGGTTTATTAATCACCAGGTAATCTTCGGTTTGTTCAATAATTTCCGGCGCTAGTGGCGGCCTGGCCGGCCGAGCAACCGCCGGACCGTTTTGTTCAATGACTATCCGGTCGCCCTTTTTTAAAAAATGATGCGGGGTGGGGGCTGAGCCATTCACCAAAATTTTACCTCCCTTAATTAACTTTTGGATCTGCGTACGCGAACAATCATGGAGTTCTGCGGTTAAATATTTATCTAAACGCTCTTTACTTTCGGCGTTATAAACCAATTCTTGCGTCATCATAGATGTAAATAATTTAGGCCCATGTAGGCGATATCAACGTCGGTCAGCTTGCCCGCCTCAAGATATTTTTTAAATTCTGTCAGCCTCAGTAATTTTATGGCGGCAAATTCATTTTTATCCAAATCCCGGGGGCTGACTTGATGGCAATTGACAGCCACAAAGCCATATTTGATCCTGGAAGAATAAGCGCAATGGTAATGCGCGCCGATAAAAGTCAGATCCCCAGCATAACCGGTTTCTTCCAATAATTCACGGGTGATGGCTTTGGTCGGAGTTTCGTCTCGCTCACAGGCTCCGCCCGGCAACTCCCATAAAACCTCTTCCGGCCCGGGCCGGAACTGTTCCACGGCAATAACTTGCCCAAAACCGGTTAAAGCTAAAACAGCCACCGTTTTGCCTTCATTCTTTATATCAAAATCGCTGATTTCCCCGTTAGGCAGCCTAAAGGTCTTTCTGATAATTGAACGGTAGCCTGAGTTAAAAATCTCAGTTTCTTTAAGCTTTTTCCATTGATTCATCTAGTTATATTATACTTTAATCATCGGGATAAAACAAAAAATCCCGTAAAAGAACCGGGGATTTATCCTTTAATTAATTTACGCACGGCCACAACTGATATGCAGGACTAAAAACCTCTATCCGGACGATGTCAGGGCGTGAAAAGTGCGTAAAAGCAATGCGTCTTAAAGTCAGTGAAAAACAAGCTGCACGCCCGCCTTATTATCCCCGCCTCTTCTGGTGGGTGTATGTGGATTTGAACCACAGACCTCTACAATGTCAATGTAGCGCTCTAACCAACTGAGCTATACACCCCCAAACAGAAGAGACAGGGACAACTGCCGGTCCAGCACAACCCGGCCATCCATAACTTTGCCTATTTTATTACAAAATAATATATTTGACAATGAGATAAAGGCTGACCATGGTAGGTACGGATGGGTTTGAACCATCAACCCCGGCTTTACCTGCCCGCCGAACTAAGCAAAATTACTATAATTCATGGTGGGTGTAGATGGACTTGAACCATCGACCCCAGCTTTATAAGAGCTGTGCTCTAACCAACTGAGCTATACACCCCTATATCATTTACTTATGCTGGTTAACTCAATGACTTATTAATCATTCGGCTTAGGCGCTCGGGTAACCAAAGCTGCAGGCCCTCGCCGATCTGCGCGGGAGACAGACAAAATAAATTTCGATTAACAAAACCATTATACCCAATGTCCTGTATAATTTAAAGTCCGGCTTAATTTATAAGCAAAAACGATCGCAACTGCTTAGTGACTGCCTCAATCACCAGCGTGGCGGCATCCTCCAGGTTTTGTAGGACAGTAAAGGTCGCCTGACTTTTATCGCCTTGGGGGGCAAAAATTCTGGTTAAATTCAAAATATTCTCCGCCGTCAAACTGCGGGCGATCACCTTAGTTTGACCTAACTCGGTCTGATAAAACAAAAGCACTATTTCCGCCACCGGGCTAGCGGCGATCAAATCATCAATAACACCCGGAATATCTTGGGCGGTGGCGCCGCTTTCGGTAAAATCATGAGGGTTCAACTTGGACCAAACCAATTTGCTTTGGCTGTCGCTTTGCAAGCGTGAAAGAATCCGGCCCCAGAGCTTTAAGGTGCTGATAGTTTTGGTCTGATAAAGATGGGTGATAATTTCTTGCCGGTTAGCTCCCAGATCAATCAGCCGGCTGGCAATGGTGAGAGAGTTAGGGGTGACATTAGCGGTCTTAAAACTTTTCGTCCCCGCAATCATGCCGGTTAACAGGCAGGTGGCCACCTCCCGATCCACAACTTTCTCCGGCCAGCCACTGATTAAGTTAAAAATGATCTCCGCAGCCGAAGTGGCGGTAACGTCCACCAGGTTAATGTGGCCAAACTGTTCATTGGAGGGAGAATTATCAATATTAATCACTGGAATCTGATAAAAAAAATCGCGGTGATAATCATAAAGCTTGCCTAAAGATTCCAAATCATTGACCGCCACCGTCATGATTAAATCATAAGCGAACTCGCTGGTTTGGAATTTTAAATCGTCGGGCGTAAAAACGCCTTTCTTGGGCGAAAGGTAGATCCTTAAATTATTGCCGTTTAAGTCATAGCTCAATTCTTCAATCCCAGTCTGGGCAATATCCAGATTGATGGTAAATTTTTTAAGCTTGGAAACGGCGTCCTTAATGTCGGCGCCGTGGGGCAAAAAACTGAATTCTTTAGGCAAACTAAACCCATCAATAATAATATCCGAATGTTTATTAAGCTTGGTTAAAACGATCTGCAGCGCCAAACATGACGCTAGACCATCACCAGCGAGGTTCGCCTTGGTGGTTATGAGAATTTTCTTACTTTTTTCAAGTGATTCCTTAAATTGCTCGGCTGAAGTGCGGGCCATTTTCTTGAATAATTAGGCAAATTTTTTAAACTTGACGCAGGGGATAGGCTAGCTTAGCGGATATAGTAACTCATGTCAAGGGTCCCTTGGGGTATTGGCAGGATTTTTTATTATACTATTTTTCTGCCTGCCAGTCAATCAAAAAAACCACATAAATATTGACTTTTCTGGCTAATTCTAGTAAAGTTATCGCGTACCTAAGTTCAATTAACCTTCTTTTCAGCTATGAACGCCACCGAATTGGCTCGCCGCCTAAAAATGAACACCAAAGAACTCCTGGCTAAACTGCCGGAGCTGGGTTTTGATATCGGCAAAAGGGCGATTAAAGTTGACGATAAGCTGGTTGATAAAATTATCATGGCGGTAGAAGAAGACCGCCGGCAGAAAAAAATCGAACAAAAAGAAAAACAAGTTAAAGAAGTAAAACTGCATGATAAAGACGCCCAGGCGGATGAGCCAAATAAAATGGAAATAAAAATACCAGAGGTGGTGGTGGTCAAAGACTTGGCTGAAAAATTAAGCCTGCCGGTGACCAAGGTGATTGCCGAACTGATGAAAAACGGCATCATGAGTTCTTTAAATGAACGCATTGATTTTGAAACGGCCAGCATCATCGGCGAAGATTTAGGCTTTAAAATTTCCAAACTAAACGCAGAAGAAACAGCGGCGCAAGCCCAGATAGTCCAAGATGTTAAGCTTAAGGAAATTTTAAACAACGAAAGCCAAAACAACCTGGTCAGCCGGCCGCCCGTGGTTATTGTGATGGGGCATGTGGACCACGGCAAAACCAAACTCTTAGACGCCATCAGGGAAACCAACATGGTTGATAAGGAAAGCGGCGGCATTACTCAGCACATCGGCGCCTACCAGGTGGAAAAAGAAAACAAAAAAATAACTTTTTTGGATACCCCTGGACACGAAGCCTTTAAATCAATGAGGGCCCGTGGCAGTAAAATCGCCGACGTGGCCATCATCGTGGTGGCGGCGGACGAAGGGCTTAAACCCCAAACTTTGGAAGTGATTGATTTGGTTCAAAAAGAAAACCTGCCTTTTGTTATCGCCATCAACAAAATTGACAAAGAGGGTGCGGATATCGATCGCGTTAAAAAAGAGCTTTCCGAAATCAATATTATCCCGGAGGACTGGGGTGGCAAAGCCATCTGCGTGCCAATTTCGGCTAAACAAAAACTGAACATCCCGGAACTATTGGACACTGTTTTATTGGTGGCGGACATGGAAGAGTTCAAGGCCAACCCCAAGCGAGACGCAGTCGGCACCATTATTGAATCGCACATAGATAAAGCCGAGGGTCCGGTCGCCACCATTTTGATCCAAAGCGGCACCCTAAGAATCGGAGACATGATCGTCACCGGCCAAACAGCTGGTAAAATCAAAGCGATGAGAAACTATCTGAATCAGGATCTTAAGGAGGCTGGCCCTTCCACGCCGGTGAAAATTTTAGGACTTAAACATTCGCCTGAAGTCGGGGATATTGTGGAAGTGACTAAAGACAGAAAAAAAATCAAGCTGATCGTAAAACAAAACAACTACCAAAAATCCATGCCTGCGCCCAAACTAGACCAACCGGACCAAGGCGAAGAAGACGAAGAGCGGGCGGAAATCCCCGCCCTCAACATCACTTTAAAGACAGATGTTTTGGGCTCCCAAGAAGCCCTGCTGGAAACTTTTGAAAAATTTAAAGACCCGGAAGTCAAACTCAACGTCATCAAAAAAGGTTTGGGCAATATTACCGATGTTGATGTGCTGGACAGCCAAACCGCCAAAGGCATTATCCTGGCCTTTAGAGTTAAAACCGTGGCCTCGGCGGAAGAGTTGGCCAGAGACACTAAGGTGCCGATTCTTTATTTTGATATCATTTATAAATTACTGGAAGAAGTGGAAGAAAGATTAAAAAAATTATTATCCCCTCAGATCGTCCGCACTGAACTGGGCAAAATTCTGGTCTTAGCCATCTTTAAAACCAACAAAGACGGCATGATTCTGGGTGGCCGGGTAATGGAAGGCCGGGTAAAAAACCAAACTAAAATAAAAGTCATTCGTAACGGCGCAATCGTGACCCGCGGAGATTTAATAGGCCTGCAATCCGGCAAAGAAGAGGTGACCGAAGTCTTGCAGGGCCAGGAATGTGGTTTGCGATTTAAGGGCCGGGGGGTGATTGAGGTTAACGATACTTTGGAAATTTACGAAGAAAAAATGCAAACCAAAAAATTCGGCGCAAAAGATTAAATCCCTGAGAAACAAGCCACTCTAAATTTTACTTTAATTTTATGCCTAAACGAGCCGAACAAATCGCCGAAGTCATTCAACGCAAACTGAATGATTTTTTTATCCGGGAAATAGAATTCCCCAGAGATTCTTTGGTAACGATCACCAACGTCCGGGTTACGCCCGACCTAAAGCACGCCATCCTGCTTCTTAGTATTTTACCGATTACTAAAACCGGTACCGTCTTAAAAATTATCACTAAACGGCTAGGCCAGGCCCGCCGCTTTTTAAGCCAACAGCTGACCGCCAGACAATGCCCGGAATTAAAGCTGGCTGTGGATGATTTCGCCCTTAAAAACAGAAAGATTGAAAAACTGCTGGCGGACATTAAAAAGCCTGAATCCCTAAATTGACATATACGGGCGGATATTGTAGGCTAAAAAGTCAAAAATTAAAAGGCCGCCTGACAGTCTGAATTAATGGCGACTTTTAGACCAACCGGCCTACTATTTATGATTAAAGACACGGCAACGGCCCAGGCCATATTAAATAAAATAACCCGGGCCGAAGATATTTTGTTAATCACCCATCAGCATCCTGATGGCGATGGCTTGGGGGCCTTGAGCGCCCTGGCTCTTTTTTTGCAAAGCCAAGGCAAAAATTACAGTTTGTTTTGCCGTGATGCCATTTCCGAGAATGACTCATTCCTGCCCTTACTGCATCAAGTCACCAGCGAACAAAAAATTTTTAAACAAAAATTTGATCCGATCATCATCTTGGATTCCGGCAGCCTGGGCTACGCCGGCGTTGAAGAGCCGATCCAAAACATGAAAACGAATTATACCTTAATAAATATTGATCATCATTCGTCCAACACCAATTTTGGCCAGCTAAATTTAGTCCAAGATACCGCCAGCTCGGCCTCGGAAATGGTTTACGACTTGCTCCGGCTGTGGCAGGCGCCCATCAGCAAGGATATGGCCACGGCTTTGTTAAACGGGATTATTTTTGACACGGGCGCTTTTTCCAACGCTGGCACAACGCTGGGCTGTTTAACGGCCGCCTCCCATCTCCTCAACCTTGGCGCCAGACACAAAGAAATCAATGAGAAAAAATTCAGGGACAAAAGCCTTAATTTGCTTAAATTGTGGGGCCGGGCTTTTGAAAGACTGGTCTATAACCCCCGCTATGGCTTAGCTTACACGATTATCACTTTAAAAGACTTCCGCGACTTAAATCTCGCCCCCGATTCCGGCAACGGCCTAAGCAATTTTTTTAACGAATTAACCGGCGCAAAAATTATCATGGTGCTCGCCGAACAGGATGATCAGACCATTAAAGGCAGTCTGCGAACCACCTATGACGGGATTGACGTAGCCAAGCTGGCTCAAGCCTGGGGTGGCGGCGGCCATAAAAAGGCGGCCGGCTTTTCAGTCAAAGGCAAACTGGTTTATAATAAAAACAAGTGGAGCATTAAGTAAATGTCTTATGGCTAATTTTCAATTTTTAATAAACCGGGCGCCCAGTTTAGGGCGAGCCCGGGAAATTAAAAATTAATCTTGAAAACATATGAATTTAATACCAACTGTCATAGAAAAATCGACTTATGGCGAAAGAGCCTATGATATCTACTCAAGGCTGCTAAAAGAAAGAATTATCTTTTTAGGGGACGTAGTAGACGATAAAGTGGCCAACACCGTTATCGCCCAAATGCTGTTTTTGGCTTCGGAAGACGAACAGCAAGACATTAAGCTTTATATCAACTCGCCCGGGGGGTCGGTCACGGACGGCTTGGCGATTTATGACACCATGCAATATATCAAGCCTAAGGTTTCCACCATCTGTGTTGGCATGGCCGCCTCCATGGGCGCCTTGTTGCTCTGTGCTGGCGCCAAAGGCAAACGCCTGGCCCTGCCCAACGCGCAAATACTGATTCATCAGGTGATGGGCGGCGCCGAAGGCCAGGCTTCCGACATCAAAATCAAAGCCGAACAGATTCTTAAAATCAAAGATAAGCTAAACCAGATTATGGCAAAACATACCGGCCAGCCGATTAAAAAGGTGGAAAAAGACACGGATCGCGATTACTATATGACCACGGAAGAGGCCGTTAAATACGGCATTATTGATAAAATCATTAAATAAACCAAAATTCATCTACCAGCCCTAAAGGGGTCTTGCTAAAATATGGAATTTAACCTATAATAGGCAAGACTCTTTTTAATTTAACCCTTTTTGAGTCTAAAGGGGCTTGCCTTTGGGTAAGTTAATTTAATAAATTAATGTCAGTTATTTCCGAAGTTAAGACAAAACTAGTAAATGCCAAGCCAAAAACAGACAAAAACTCTTTGCTGAACGAACGCAAAGATCATCCGATGACCGGTTTGTTAAGCCAGGGTGTGGCCAGGCCGGTGCCAAAAATTGGCGAACTGATTGAGGGAATAGTGATTAGCTCCTCCAAAAATGAGGTGCTGGTGGATATAGAAGGCCTGACAACCGGCGTCATCCGGGGCAAGGAAATTTACGATGAATCAGGCGAATATTCAAAAATAAAACCGGGCGATAAGATTGTGGCCACTGTTTTGGAAATTGAAAACGAAAGCGGCCAGATGGAACTTTCTTTCAGATATGCCGGTCACCAAAAAGCCTGGGAAGCGCTGGAAAAACTGCAGCAAACTCAAGAGGTGGTGGAAGCCAAAATTTTTGACGCCAATAAAGGCGGTTTAATGGCCAAAGTCGGCAACGTCATGGGCTTTATTCCGGTTTCACAGCTCAACACCGAACATTACCCCAGGGTTGAAGGCGGCGATAAAAGCAAAATTCTCATTGCGCTTAAAAAATTTATCGGCCAAAACTTTAAAGTTAAAATTATTGACGTTAACGAAATTGAAGAAAAACTCATTTTTTCCGAAAAATCAGCCTGGGAAGAAAAACAACAACAGGCCATGTACGGCTTTAAGGTGGGCGATACCGTTGACGGTAAAATAACAGCGGTCGTTGATTTTGGGGCTTTTGTGGAATTCGGCGACAATCTGGAGGGCCTGGTGCATATTTCGGAACTGGCCTGGCAAAGAATTGACGACCCCAAACAGATTGTTAAGGTCGGAGACAAAATCAAAGCGCAGATCATCTCTGTTGACGGTTCACGCGTTTCGCTGTCTATGAAAAAACTAACCGCCGACCCCTGGAAAGACGTCGCCAAAAAATACAAAATCGGGCAAGAAGTAAAAGGCAAAGTTTTAAAGCTGAACCCTTTTGGCGCTTTTGTGGAATTAGACAAAGACATCCACGGCTTGGCTCATATTTCCGAGTTGGGCGGCATCAATCATCCCGAAGAACTGATGCTGGAAGGTAAAACTTATGACTTTACCATTATTTCCATTGAACCGGAAAATCATCGTTTAGGCCTAGCATTAAAAGGAATCAAACAATCTAAAGCATCAGCCAAAACCGTTAAAAAAGAAGGGGATGCGCCAAGCCCGGAGCAAACAGCCGGTCCTGAAAAGTCCAAAAATGATCCAAACACAGAAACGCCAAATAATCCAGACAAGCCAGACGAGACTGTTCAAGGGGAAGCGGAAAAAAATTAAACTGTTTGTAGACTACGTGCCGCGGTCCTGAAGTCATCTGAATATACTTAAAAGTAACAAAAAACTAAAACGCTCCCAACGTATGGGAGCGTTTAAAATTGCTTTTATATTTACGCTCTCAGGGGATCCTTAACTAAACTTTCCTTAAGCTCTTTGATCAGGCCGTCCTCTACCTCCATTTTTTCATTATCTACTTGCAACACCTGCGCGGGCGCGATCATTAATTTTTTAACGGACAATCGCTGGATGAGCCGAGGGCGGCTGACGATATAGCAACTGACGGCGTGAGTCTGCGAATTAATTTCAATATCCTCTATTTTGCCCAAATAATCATGGCTCCTGGTATAGACTGGTAAATTTTTTAACCTGTTATATGACAGCTGCATAATAATAAAGGTCAGATCAATTTAATTTTGCTTGATCCATTTTTTTAAAAACATAAACCTGCTGCGCCGCGCCAAGCAAGGTCGTTAAAAACCAATAAAAAGTCAGGCCAGCCGGCAGGGAAGCACCAATAAAAATGGTAATTAAAGGCATAAAATAAGTCATTTGTTTGGTCATAGCCGAAGCCATGCTGTTTTGATTAACTTTAGCCTGTTTTTTACCCATCATGGTTTTAGACTGCCAAAACTGGGCCGCACCGGCTAAAATAGCAATGACAATACTGCTGTGGCCCATGTCCAAAAGGCCAAAGGAAACCGGATTGAGGTTGCCAGGGTTGGTGATAAACGGATAAATTATATCCAGACTGCCGTTGGTTAAGCCAATTCTAAAAACCTGAAAAACGGCGATTAAAAAAGGAAATTGAATTAACAGCGGCAAACAGGAAGAAAAGGGGCTGACCTTTTCTTTTTTATAAAGCTGCATGATCGCCGGGCCGAGCTCTTCTTTTTTATCTTTGTACTTTTCCTTTAACTCATCCAGTTTGGGCTGAATCGCCTGCATCGCCCGCTGCGCCTTAACTGACTGGATAAAAAACGGAGACAAAACTATTTTAATGACGATGGTCAATAAAATTATGGCTAAGCCGATATCGCCAACCAAATTATAAAAAAAGACCAACAGATTAAAAATTGGCTGATAAAGAACGGCCTGATAAATGCTGGTAAACATAAATGAATGGTGGAAGTTAAGGAAAAAACATTACGTCATGAGCCTAAGTAAGGGTAAGGCCGCCGTCTAGTAGATCGTCGTTTGTGCTAAACTCTAAACCTGATCAACGCCGCCCTTGGCAAAAGGATGACACCTCAAAATTCTTAGGAATGATTTAAAACCACCCTTAAACACTCCGTATTTTTCTATAGCCTGATAGCAGTAAGTTGAACAATTGGGATAATAGCGGCAAAAGCCCTGGGGATGCTTATAGGCCAGCCAGCCGGAATCTGGGGAAAATGTTTTTTGATAAAGCTTGATTAACTTTAAGATGAACCGTTTTATCATAATAAGTTCGATTTTTTCAATAAACCGTTTAAATCGCTTTCAATCTCCTTAAAATTACGGCCGATCATGGCGTTTTTGACCACCAGCATCACCTTAAAGCCGGACGCGATGTTGGGCAAACCAGACCTTAAAATCGCCCGCAACCGGCGCCTGATCTGATTGCGCACAACAGCCTTTTTGCTGACTTTGGCGGAAATCACCAGGCCAAAAACGGTGGGATTATCGTGAAATGGAATTTTTTTTAAAATCAAAAATTGGGAATGCAAGGGCCTGGCCTTTTGGGCCACCTGCTTAAATTCCGACTCTTTAACCAGCCTGTTGGCCCGGGGCAACATAAAAACTAAACAGTTAACTTTTTCCGCCCCTTAACCCGGCGGCTCTTTAAAACCCGCTTCCCACCCTTAGTGCTCATTCTTTTTTTAAAACCGTGAACTTTGGCCCTTTTTCTGGTCTTAGGTTGGTATGTTCGTTTAGGCATAATTGTATATCGTGCCCGCCTGCCACAACGGCAAGACGGGCGGGTATCGTGTAGCGTAATTAATTAAAGACACGATATGGATGCACGTTATTAAGTTATAATACGCTTTGAATTCTAGCAGTTTTGGGATTTTCAGTCAATGATAAAAAAGGCGCCTGATAAAAAAGGCGCCGGTTTTTAACCAACGCCTTAAAATATCGGCAAATGGATCTACCAGTTAAAGGTAGCGCCGATAATACAATGCCAGGCCTCCGTCTTAAAATCGTACAGCGGAGATACGCCCAGCTGTAGCGGCAGCCATGGCGGACAATATTCCAAGCGGGGACCAACGCCCAAAACGGTCTCGCCAAAACAGCCCAAGCCCAACTGCGGCCAGACAGGAAAATTAACCTGGCCGCGTAGCCATAAGCCGTCAACCCCTGTCTCGGCCGCAACCACAGCGGCTCTGACAGAATTGTTGGCAATAGTGTCAGGCTGATCTCCGACGACCAGATAACCGCCAAGACGCCAGGACCATAACCCATTAAACTGCTGGGCGCCAACACCCAGAGCAAGCTGGCACCAGTCTACTGGCAGGGTTACTCCGCCATATGCCTGAGCGTAATCAGCCCGAACCTGCATAAAGCTGAATAAGCCCAGCGGCTGGCCGATTTCCGCCGTCTGCAGGCTGTTTACCTGAATCAACGGCAGGCCATCGGCTGCCAAATAACTCTCAATGCTGGTATAGGCTTGAGCCAAACCTAGGACAGGTAAACCAACAGCCATGACCAAGACAACAACATGGTGTTTCATGATATTCTCCAAATTAAGTTAACGGCGTGGCTTCGAAAAGCTCAAAGAAAACGGGGTGTGTTTCCATACTGGCGGTTTTGGCAGCCAATCTAACCGTAAAGTCTGATTGTTGCAAAAACTTCTGCAACAAATCAAACCTGCCTAAAGTGGTTGAAAAACCAATCAGCAATCGCCCATATGGTTTAAGATGATTTCTACCCTGGATGATATACCTCTCCGTTGCTTGGTAGCCCGGATCAAAGACTGCTTTTTCAAAAACAGTCAGGTTATACCTGTCTACAAACCCAAACGGAGTATTCCAGAAAATCACATCAAACTTCTCGTCAGCCGACAATGGATCATATAAATCACCATGTCTGACTGTAACTTTTTTCTGTAAACCATGTTTACGGATATTGGCTAAAGTATTGAGATAAGCCCCGTGGCTGATATCAATACCAATGCCCTTATTCACGCCTGATAAAGCCGTATGAACCAAAACAATGCCAGTACCTGAACCAATTTCCAAAAAATCGTCTTTTGGCTTAACCAATTTTGGCACTTCGGCGGCAAAAAATGCTGTATCTTCAAAATACTTGGGTGAAAATACTCCCGGATTAACAATAAATTCCCTACCCAGCACTTCCACTTCATACCTTTCTGTTTCTGTTTGGCTTTCTTGCAGAACCTTGGCTGTGCCATCCAAGTAATCCTGATAAGGAATAATGGTCATTTTTATGGCCCCTTGGTTAATGATTTTAATGTTCGGTTTAACGGTAAATAATAGTCTAATATTAAAAAAATGTCAATACTAATAACTGATTGCATTGGCTAATCTTAGCCACAACTAAATATATGTTGTCAAAATTATTGACAAATTCTTCAAAATTTGCTAGCATTAAAATATGATTGAAGAAAAAATACTTATTGACCTCGGCCTGACTGAAATAGAGGCAAAAACCTATTTAGCCTGTTTGGAATTGGGTTCTGATACCGTGCAAAATATCGCCAAAAAGGGCCAAATTAAACGGCCGACCTGTTATGTGACTTTAGACAATTTATTCACCAAGGGCTATGTGGCTAAAATTGAGAAAAAAAGCACCACTTTATACGCGGCCGAAGATCCCAAAATCATGCTTAATAAATATAAGGAAAAGATCACCAACTTTAACGACTTCTTACCCTATTTTGAAACCAAATTTGCCAAAACCGCCAAACCAAAAATCAAATATTACGAAGGTAAAGAGGAACTCTGGAACGTTTACACAAAAATAGTTTTTCCTTCAAAAGAAATTTATTTTTTTGGCACTAATTATCAAAAAATCAATAAAATCTTTCCCAATCTGATTGAATACTGGGCTGAACATTTTTCCGATAAATACAAAATCTCCAAAGAAATAGTCAGTTATGATGAATATGGACTTAAATATTTAAAAAAAAATGCCTGCCTCAGGCCCATGAAAATGATGCCAAAAAATTTGCCGGTTTTTGCCGATTCAGCGATTACTGAAAATAAAATTTTTATTATCTCCTTAGATAACTTGTTTGGCGTTTTAATTGAATCTGAAGATTTAGCTAAAACTTATAAAAATTTCTTCTTACTAGCCTGGCAGTCAGCCCTAGAGATCAAGGAAATTGTCTGATTTAACAATTATTTAAATCATTAACAGTTTATAAACAACCTATCCTCCTTTGGGGATATTTTGTTATTATTGCATTTATGCTAAAATTCGTTTACTCTTAAATTCCTTAAGCGCCCCCTTAAGCTTTGAACCTGACATTAAGGGCTGACGGGGCCAAGCTAAAACAAAAATAACTATGACTAATGAACAACTTTGGCAAGCCACTCTTGGCGAGCTGGAACTTTTAATCAGCAAGGCTAATTTTACGACCTGGTTTAAAAATACCTTTATCAGTTCTTTTGAAAACAATAAGGCAATCATCGGCACCCCGAACGCCTTTACCAAAGCCTGGCTGGAAAAAAAATACCACGATCAAATACTGCAAGCTTTAAAAAACATCACCAACAATGAAATAACATTTATTAATTTTATTGTTGAAACCAATAAACCACAAACGCCCAGGCCCTCCATGGACGCCATCACCCCCCGCTCCGCCCTGACCGAAGAAACCAAGGAAACGGAAAACTTCAATCTTAACAAATTCGGCCTTAACAATAAGTATGTCTTTAACACCTTTGTGGTAGGCAAAGGCAATGAGTTGGCGACAGCCGCGGCCAAAGCCGCGGCCGAAAAACCCGGCCAGGCCTATAATCCCTTATTCATTTATGGCGGCGTTGGCCTAGGTAAAACTCACCTAGTACAATCGATTGGCCATCATATTTTGGCCAATAAACCAAAAATGAAAATTTTATATGTCAACAGTGAAAAATTCACCAACGACTACATTCAATCAATCAAAAACGGCACAACTGAACGTTTTAAAAACAATTACCGGCAAGTTGACGTCCTCTTGATAGACGACATTCATTTTATTTCCGGCAAAGAACAAACCCAGGAAGAATTTTTTCACACTTTTAACGCCCTGCATCAAAACAACAAACAAATTGTTTTAAGTTCCGACCGGCCGCCCAAAGCCATACCAGACGTGGAACAGCGTTTAATTTCACGCTTTGAATGGGGTATGATTGCCGATATCTCCGCTCCCGATCTGGAAACCAGAATGGCGATTCTGGAGGCTAAAAGTTTGGAAAAAAAATATCCCCTGAACCCCGACGTCATTCAATTCTTGGCCGAAAACGTCCAAAGCAACGTCAGGGAACTGGAAGGGGCCTTAAACCGCATTATTGCCCACCACCAGCTCAATAATGCCCCTATTACCCTTGAATCTACCCAGCAAATCATGAAAAGTTTGACCTCGCCGTCTATTAAGGGAAATTTAACGCCTAAAAAAATAATCAACACAGTGGCAAGTTATTTTGATATCAGCATTGATAATTTAATCGGCAGTTGCCGGCGCAAAGAACTGGTAACCCCCCGCCAGATTGTTATGTTTATTATGAGGGAAGAAATAAAATCATCTTACCCTTCCATCGGTCAGGAGTTGGGCGGCAGAGATCATACTACCGCAATCCATGCCTGCAATAAAATAGCTAAAGCGATACAGGACGATGAAAAAATTAAGAACGATTTACAATTAATCAAACAAAGATTGTATCAAGGTTAGACCGTTTATATCCTGAGTAAAAGTTGGGGGGGAAAACGTTAAAAAGTAAATTTAAAGTGTTCATAAAATCGGCAACCAAGCGGAGATATCAACATCAAAACATTATCACCAATTATTATCCCAAACTTATTAATCTTTATCACCGTTTTTATTCACAAACAATTCGGTAAAAACCACCTTTAAAAATTGGATAAAAAATGTTTTTCAACTTATCAACTCCGCTTATTATTAATACCATAATTTAAAATTAAATATATTAATAATTATGAAATTTACCTGCACCCAAGAAAATTTAAATAAAGCCTTAGCCCTAGTTAGCCATGTGGCCAGCCGCAGCGCCACCCTGCCAATTTTAAATAACGTTTTACTTGAGGTTAAAAATGGCCTGATTAATTTGAACTCAACCAACCTGGAAATCGGCATTAATACCAATTTAAGAGGCAAGGTTGAAAAAGAGGGCTCTTTTACCGTCCAGGCCAAACTTTTAGCGGACTACATTAACTTATTGCCCAAAGAAAATGTGGAAATTGAACTTAAGGATCAGACGTTGTATGTCAAGTCCAAAAATCAGGAGACTTACGTTAAGGGTTTGGATGCTAATGACTTTCCGGTTATTCCTGAGGTGGAAAAGGGCGAACCCCTGGTGGTTAAAAGCGCTGATTTGCGCCAGGCCTTAAATCAGGTAATGTTTGCTGTCACTTTGGACGAATCGCGCCCCGAAATCAGCGGCGTTTTATTTTTAATCAATAAAACTGCGCTGGTGCTGGTAGGTACCGACAGCTACCGTTTGGCGGAAAAGAAAATTACTTTTATTAATCCGGCGACGGAAGAAAAACAAATTATTGTACCCTTGAGGACCTTGCAGGAGCTTTCCAGAATTCTTAATGAAGTTGAGGGTAGCGAAACCAATATTTATGTTAATGACAGCCAAATTCTCTTTTCTTTAAATGGTGAGGTTGAACTGATTTCCCGATTAATTGAAGGACAGTACCCCGATTATCAGCAAATCATACCAACGGAGTTCAAATCGCAAATTAAGATACGGGTGGACGAATTGATCAGAGCAATCAAAAGCGTTTCCTTGTTTTGCAAGCCCGGGATTAATGATGTTAAATTCAGTTTTTTGTCCCACAAAAAAGAACTGGTGATTTCGGCGGCTAATAGCGGCGTGGGCGAAAATACCGTGACTTTGCCGATAGATATCAGCGGCAACGATAATGAAGTAGTTTTTAATTATCGCTATTTTTTGGACGGTTTAAATAATTTAGGCTCCGCTGAAGCGACGATTGAAATGGTTAATGACAGTGCTCCAGGCGTGGTTAAACCGGCCGGCCAGGATAGCTATTTGTATATTGTGATGCCCATCCGTCAATAATGTAACCTGCGCCCCTAACGGCTGTTTAAAAAAAATTGCCAGTCGCGCGGGGGAAAAATTGATAATTGATTTTAAAATGCCGCCGGAGAGAAAACGGCCGGCGTTTTTATTTACTTAAATGATGATGTCGCGGGCTTGACGGTTTATCCGGCCGCCTAGTCCATACGCTAAAAGAAAAGGCGCCGGAGTTGTTTCAGCTATTCAATGCTGACGGTAATTTCTGGACCGGTGACTACCGCATTTAAGGCGTCCGTAATAATTGGGTAGACTTTATAAGTTCCGGGTTCCGGGGGAGAAGACCAAACCACCTGGTTGGTATTGTCAAATACATCATTAACATAACCAATCCATTGGGAATTATTGCTGCCCGCCAGACGGAAATAAAAATCAATTTTTTTTACCAGTTCAGCTTTATCAAGATGAATAATGAGGTTATAAGGAAAGTCAGTGGCGGTAATAGTGGCGCCGGTATCGGGTTGCAGCCAGCCGATATTAAGATAGGCCTGGCGGTCTAAATTAATATTTCGTAGATCTTCATTAACATTACCTAAGTCATCATAAGCTTTGACGGTGAATTGATGGGGCCCATTTAGGTAGGCATAGGGAAGGTTGTAGTTGAAAAGATAAGGTTCCTGAAAAATGCTGTGGAGTAGTTGTCCGTCTAAATAGTATTCGATTTTATTAACCCCCCGGGGCGCGCTGGCCCGGACGTCTAAAGTTATGCGTTCATTGGTTTGGGTGATATTATTTTCCGGCGAGATGAAGTTGACTTGCGGCCGGTCGCCAGGCTGATGAAGATTGTCCTCGGCTGTGGGCGGGGGTTGATTGATAACGCCTTCTTTAGCCGCCCATTTTGCCACCGCTTCTTCCCAGTATTTAAAATATTCGTCATCATCCGGGTTGGTTGGCGGCGCCCCTAAAGGATCGTCTTTGTCGACATAATACAAAAGACTGTGGGCCTGTTTAAAAATTTTTTCTTCCACCAGTTGAAGCGGCGTAAACTCCGTGGCCAGCAAGCCGGACATTTTATCTATTTTGACTTTAAGGCCCGAGGCCTCGCCGCCCAGCATAGGCTTATCGGGGATGTTGTAGCTTGGCTTAAGGAATTCTTCCGCGGGGTAATTTTTGGTTGCTTCTTTCATCACTTGTTGCCAGATGGGCGCGGCGACCACGCTGCCGTCGGCGCCCCGTTTCATTTCATCATTATTGTTATTGCCCACCCAGACGCCGGTGGCCACATTTGGAGTAAAGCCGATAGTCCAGGCGTCATGATAGTCGTTGGTGGTGCCGGTTTTGGCGGCGACGGCCCGATCCGGCAGGGTTAAATAGTTATTGGCCCCAAAAATAAAAGCCCTGGCGTTATTATCCGAAAGCACGTCATCGGTGATTCGGGCGATATTCGGCTCCATGACTTTTGCCGGCCGGCTTTCCTTAAATTCCTCCATCAGGCGGCCGTCGCCGCCCTCCAGTTTTAACAAGGGCGTGGTGGGTAAGAATTTACCGTCTCTGGCCAAAACGGCAAAGGCGTTAACATGCTCTAAAAGTTTAACTTCGCCGCCGCCCAAAACCAGCGATAAGCCAAAACGGCTGCGATCCTTTAAGGTGGTGTAGCCCAGGCTGTCCGCCAGATTTAAAACATTGTCAATGCCGGTTAAATAAATCATCTTAACCGCCGGAATATTTAAGGACCCGGCCAGGGCGCTTCTCAAGGAAACGGGGCCGCGTTCCTTTAAGTCATAATTATGAGGGATATAGTCGTTGTCGTTAACCACGGGGAAGACCGTTTCCAGATCATAGACCACGGTTTCCGGCACATAACCCCTTTGCCAGGCGGCCGTATAAACAATTGGTTTAAATGAGCTGCCCGGCTGGCGAGGCGATAAGGCAACGTTGACTTGGCCGTCGATCTCTTCATTGAAGAAGTCCTTTGATCCGACCATAGCCAGAATCTGCCCGGTTTTTACGTCAATGGTCACTAAAGCGGCGTTAGTGGCATCGTAATTTTCCAGGTTTTTTTTCGCCTGGGCGGCAATAATTTCTTCCGCTTTTTTTTGCAAATCGTAATCCAAAGTGGAGATTATTTTTAGACCGCCTTGTTCAACCATCTTTTCACCGTATTTTTCGCTAAGCAGTTCTTTAACGTAAAAAACAAAGTGCGGCGCGGTCACGCTTTCAATTTTTTGTTTGAATTTTATTTCCTCATTTTTAGCCGCCTCGGCCTCCGCCGCGGTGATATTACCCAGTTTAACCATTTGGCTGAGAGCGTATTGCTGGCGGGCGAAAAGTTCATTGACGTGGCTGCCGTTAGGAGAAAAGTAGCTGGGCCGTTGGGGCAGGGCGGCCAGCAGCGCCGCCTCCGCCAGAGTCAAATTTTTGGCGTTTTTGCCTAAGTAGTAATTGGCCGCCGCCTCAATGCCGTAAGCGGTGGAGCCGTAAGGGATTTCGTTAAAAAACATCTGCAAGATTTCCTGCTTGGAATATTTTTTTTCGATTTGGTAAGAAAGAATTAGCTCTTTAATCTTGCGGGTGATGCTTCTTTCGTCGGTTAAAATGGCGTTTTTAACTAGCTGTTGGGTGAGGGTTGAGCCGCCCTGAGCTCTTTGGCCTTTCAATGTTTGCAGGACCACGCCCCTGAAGATGCCCCATAAAGAAAAGCCTTTGTGTTCGTAAAAACGCTGATCTTCCAAAGCCAGAGTGGCCTGAATGACGTATGCGGGGACGCCTTCAAGCCGGATAATGGTTCTTTGCTCTTCGCCGTGGATTTCATACAGCAGATGTTCGCCGCTTCGGTCATAGATTTTGGTGCTTTGGGCCACGTCCCGGGTGATTAATTTATCGGGTTTGGGCAGATCCTTGGCCAGCCAGGCCAGGGCGCCGATTAAGGCGATTAAGCCGGCTAAAGAGCAGATTATCAGCCCGGGGATGATTTTTTTGGATTTTTTTAAAAGATTTTTGAATTTAAAGCTTTTTTTTCTTTTTAGCCTTTTTATGTCAAAATTTTTTTTATTTTTTGGGGATTTTTTTTTTCTACGTGGACGAAAATCAGACCTGTTGGTTTTCCAGGCTTGTGGTGAGAGAACTTTTTTTTCCAAGTGTGGGATGGGCATGAAATTAATAAAAAGGAAAAATGAAAAATTAAAACTGTTGTTTAAACAAGAGAGCGGCGCCGATAATGCCGGCTTTATCAATCAGTTGAGATTTAACGATTTTAGCCGGCCGGATTGGACAGTGCTGTCTGATGATACCAGCCACCTGGGGCCGGAAATATTTAAAGGCCCGGGCCTGCTTGCCGCCCAAAATGATGATTTCCGGATCCAAGATTTTAATAATATTGACGCAGGCAAAACCTAAGGCCGTACCATAGTTCCGCCAGAATTTAAGGGCCAAGGGATTTTGGGCCTGTGCCTGTTTTTCCAGCCCGATTAAAGCCGCGGCGCTCAGCTTGAGCGCCCTGGCGCCCAGAAGAGTTTCCAACTTTTGCCCTTGATGAAAGTCAATGACTTGATGCCCAAATTCTCCGGCCTGGTTTTGTCCGTGATAAATTTTTTTGTTGATAACCAGTCCGCCGCCCACGCCGGTGCCCAGGGTAAACCCGGCCACGTATTTATAATTTTTACCGCCGCCCACCACGCTTTCCGCCAAGACAAAACAGTTGGCGTCATTTTCTATTTTAATCGGCTTTTTTACTTTTTGGTGCAGCCGGCTGACGATGGGTGTTCTATGAAAAGGCAGATTTGGCGTTTTTAAAATAAGGCCCTTGGACAGGTCCAACAGTCCGGGCAGACCCAGGCCGACGGCTTTGATTTGCCGTTCATAGCCTCCGATGATTTTAATCAAAGCATTAATGATGGCCGGGGCGGTTGTGGGGGTGGGTATTTGGCCATAAGACATAAGCCGCGCCCGCTGGTTAACTAGGCCGAATTTTATGTTGTTGCCACCTACGTCAATTCCCAAAATGTCTTGATTTTTCGCCATATTTTGCTTATTTTATTCTTGTATTATAGCATAAATGGTGATATTATTTTAATAATGCGAATAACCGCTAATGACTCGCTGACCGTCCGCCACCGAACAAATAACGTGCTCGTCCGGCGCGTTGAGAACGTTGCTTTCGTGTTTTATTATAAAAACGTATGCGTATAAATACAGACCCGAAAAAAATTGAGGAACTTTTAACCAGGGGGGTTGCCGAAGTTATTGATTACGCTGATTTAAAAAAGAAGCTGGAATCTGGACGGCCTTTGAGAATCAAGCTGGGCATTGATCCGACCAGCCCTAATTTGCATCTGGGCCGGGCGATTCCTCTGTTAAAGATGCGCGACTTTCAAGAACTGGGCCACCGCCTGGTTTTTATCGTCGGCGACTTTACCGGCGTCATCGGCGACACTTCGGACAAAGATTCCGAACGGCCGATGCTG
>LCKE01000008.1 GCA_001001205.1 Parcubacteria group bacterium GW2011_GWF2_45_11
GGGCACTTTTTTAATGGTCATATTAGTTATTGTTCGTTTTTTAGCTACAGTATGCCACAAAATCAACTTTTTAGCCCCACCAAAAGTTCTATTAACTCGTCTTTTTTATGCCAAAAAGTTAAAACCTTATCAGACAGTCAGAGTTTTAGATAGAAAAAATATCAGTCTGTTAGAAAAAGCCTAAAATTAGCCGTTATTTTTGATTTTTCCATGATTGTTGGTCATTTTTATTTATCATTTTTTATTTTCGTGCTATACTTAAAGTGCCCTACCATAGGCAGATTGGAGCTCTACAAGCTCAACGTATCGGGAGTTCTACATTGAATCAGGCCGTGGCCTGACTTCTGCGAACACCCAGCAGCCGTAACACAGATACTGTAAGTTTTACAAGTAACGCACTTAGATGACTAACAGCATTTGTGTGGTTCATCTGTAACCTACGGAACTTCCAATCTTGAACCTTCAGGTAGGGCTTTGCATATGTAAATCAGGGTCAGATGATAGCCCTTTTTTTTATTAATTTATTTTGACTTTGAATCAAAATAACCAAGAACTAAAATCAAAAGAACCAAGATTGGTTCTAGGCTCTCTTAATTTGGTTTTTTTATCATTTTGTAACAAAAAGCCTGCTTTTACGTCTTATTTATAAAGCCAGGCATAACGTTTAAGGTGTATGCTGGACAGGGGGCAAAAGTGCGCCTAATTTTTATTTTTTGAGCTATGAAAAACTACACCAGGAGAACATTCAGGATTTTTTGGAGGCATGTGGGCAGATATAAATTTGTGGTTTTTGTGATTGTCACTTCAGTGGCCCTTGGCTCTTTAACCAACATTATCGCCCCTTTGTATTATAAGGATTTTTTTAACGTCCTGGCTCAGGCTGGTGAACCAGCTTTAAAGGTCAATTTTTTAGTTTCAATTTTGTTGAAAGTTTTGGTCGTTTATCTGATCGGCTGGGTTTTTTGGCGTTTGGCCACCTTTTTCAGCAGTTATTTTCAAACAGCCATGATGTCTGATTTGTCCAACACCTGTTTTGATTACCTGCATAAGCATTCTGTCAGCTTTTTTAACAATAATTTTGTCGGTTCTTTGGTCAAGCGGGTCAACCGTTTTTCCAGGGCCTTTGAAGGCATTGTTGATATCATCACCTGGGAGCTTTTGCCGGTTATCATTGACGTAACTTTGATTGTGGTTATTTTAACCAGGCGTTATTTTTGGCTGGGCCTGAGCATTTTTATCTGGCTGGTAATTTATTTTTTGATTAATTATTTTTTCAGCTTGTATAAGCTCAGGTACGATATTCAAAGAAGCGAACAAGATTCCAAAGTGACGGCGGTTTTGGCCGATACCATCACTAACCATCAGAACATCAAGTTGTTTACCGGTTACGAGCGCGAACAGGCGAATTTTAGATCCGCCACTGCCAAATTGCAAAAATTGCGGCGTTTTTGCTGGGACTTGGGCAATATTTTTGAAGCTTTGCAGGTTTTACTGATGATCGGTTTGGAACTGGGCGTTTTTTATCTGGCGGTGAGATTATGGCCCGCAGGGCTGATCACCATCGGTGATTTTGTTTTAATCCAGGCTTATTTACTGACGATTTTTCATCAGCTGTGGAATTTTGGCCGGGTGATCAGGCATTATTACGAGCATTTGGCCGACGCTGAGGAAATGACCGAGATTTTAGAGACGCCCCACGCCATCACCGACGTCAAAAGCGCCAAAGAACTCAAGGTTCGGCAGGGCCGGATTGAATTCAAGGAAGTTGATTTTAGTTATCATCAGACCCGCCGGATATTCAAAGATCTTAATTTGGTTTTTCAGCCCGGAGAGAGAGTGGCTTTGGTCGGGCCTTCCGGCGCCGGCAAGTCAACCTTAGTCAGCCTGATTTTAAGAGATTACGACATCAGCTACGGCAAAATTTTAATTGACGAGCAAAAGATCGCCGCCGTCACCCAGGACAGTTTAAGAAAAAACATCAGTTTTGTTTCCCAGGAACCGATTTTATTTCATCGGACGCTGATGGAAAATATCCGTTATGGCAAGTCTGAGGCGACCGACGGGGAAGTTAAAGAGGCGGCCCGGCTGGCTTATTGCCACGACTTCATTGTCGGCTTTCCGGAAGGCTATGAGACTTTTGTCGGCGAGCGCGGGGTTAAGCTTTCCGGCGGCGAACGCCAGCGCGTGGCCATCGCCCGGGCGATTCTCAAGAACGCGCCGATTTTAATTCTGGATGAAGCCACCTCCAGCCTGGATTCGGAATCTGAAGGCTTGATTCAGTCCGCCTTGCAGAATCTGATGCAAAACAAGACGGTGATCGTGATCGCCCACCGTTTGTCAACCATTATGAAGATGGACCGGATTATTGTTTTTAAGGAAGGCCAGGTGGTTGAACAGGGCAGTCATCAGGATTTGCTCAGTCAAAAAAACGGCTTGTATAAAAAGTTATGGGAAAAGCAGGTGGGCGGGTTTATCAAGTAATAATGTACGGATTATGATGCGGATGTAATACTGATGATATACTGATATCCGTTTTTATTCGTTATAGTAGTCTTGTTAATCCGTATTTATCGGTATTTATCAGTTTAACAAAACCGCTCTTAAGATGGGGCGGTTTTTCCGTGATGCCATCAGGCGTGGTTGTCTTATTTTTTATCAGGCGATTGACTAAATGTCAGCTTGATGAAAAAATACAGGCTGGGTCAAGTCCTAATCAATATTTTTTTATGAATCAGTCAGAAGTTAAAATCGCCTGGTTCGGCAAGCATTTTGGCGAAGAACCGCCTTTGACCGGCCACCAGGCTCAGGGCGCCGGCACGATTTTTTTCAGCCATTGCCATTTACATTGTGTTTTTTGCCAGAATTTTCAAATCTCCCAGCAGGGCCAGGGCCGGTTTTATCAGACAGAACAATTGGCCAAGATTATGCTGGATCTGCAAGACTCCGACGCTGTTAATATTGATTTAGTCAGCCCGACTTTATGGTGGCAACCGCTTAAGCAGGCGATTATTTCAGCCAAGCGCCGGGGCCTGACTGTGCCGATCGTCTGGAACTCCAATGCTTATGAGAGCCTTGATCTTTTACGCGAGTTTACTGGCCTGATTGATATTTATTTGCCTGATTTTAAATACGGCGACGCCAACGTCGGCCTAAAATATTCTGGCATAAAAAATTATCCCGAAACGGCGCTCGGGGCAATCGGAGAAATGTTTAAGCAGGTCGGTTATCTGCAAGTTGATCGTGGCGGTTTAGCCACAAAGGGACTGATCGTCAGGCATTTAGTTTTGCCGAATAATCTGGAAAACAGCTTTAAGGCGCTTGAATGTCTGGCCGGTTTTAAAAAAAATATTCATATCAGCCTGATGAATCAGTATACGCCTTTGTACCGGGCGGCTGAATTTGCGGAAATCAACCGTAGCCTGAGCGCCAAGGAATATGAGCAAGTGGTTGATTATTTTTACGAACTCGGTTTGGTCAACGGCTGGGTGCAGGCAGAAATGAACGGGCCGGATTTAGTGCCGGATTTTAAAAAAAAACAACCTTTTGCCAAATAATTTTAAGTTGTTCGTTACTTCTGCGCGAAGTTAGAATCTTAGCTGTTTTTTGGCGGAGTTGCTCACTGCACCAGCCTGCCTTTTCGGCTCAACTGAGCGTTCGGCCGAGCTCAGGCGAGGGCTCGTTAAAAATCCTGCTTTAGTCTTTTAGCTCAAGCCGAGAGGCAGGTAGTTTTAATCAAGGCGGGATTCGGCCATTTTTAATAATACTGCATAGTAGGAATATTATGGTCTATAAATTTTTAGGCTAAACGAATAAATACTTATAAAAAAGTTGCATTTGGTCAACTATCGCCTGCAAGACTAGATACTCGTCGGTTAAATCAACTGCGGGTTTGGGGAAGATTAAAAATCCTTGTATTTCCGCTTCTTCATCAGACACCGGAATAATGTTGAATTTTCCAACCGTTTTTATTTTTGCGCTTTGGTTATGTATTTCTACCAGTTCGCTATTACCAAAAAACTGCTGGGGCAAAACATAATCCGGGGCGGTATAAATAAACTCTTTGACTGTGCGTTTTGAAGAAATTTCAACTAAACGGAACAGTCCCCAGTTAGCTTTGGCAATAGACACAATGGCGGTGGCGAGTAAATCACTAAAAATGATTTTTTTGTGTTGCTTGGTTAATTTTGGATTAGCTAAAAGGTCGGTGCTTAAATTTTTTAAGAGAGGCAGTCTACGATTGAATTTGCCGATATACTCAAATGATTCTAAAAGTTTTCCCTGTGACACTTTTAATTCTTCCCCTTTTTTGTTTAGCTCTCGGCGGCTAAGCAAATAAACCAAATAGGCAATTCCTAAAATTATCAGAATCGCCAACGATTGCATATAAGGCTTAAGCGCATCATCAACATGGCGGGTAAAATGCGGCTGTAACAGCAAGGCGACAAAAAGCATAAAGTAGATGGCGATATAGGTCATTTTTGACATAAAAAAATAACTCTGTGGGTTAATCGTTTTATTTTTAACTCCGTCTGGGGATAGGCCATGAGCGGTATAACCTTACGCTTTTCTCTTCACTTCACTCCTTTCAACTTCGCTCAGGGCAGGCAGATACTTGAAAAGTTTAAGTTGGTCGGGGTAGTGGGACTCGAACCCACGACCTCACGCACCCCATGCGTACGCGCTAGCCAACTGCGCTATACCCCGTTTAAAAATAATTAATGCACCTTTACCCCACTAAATTGAGTGAAGCGAAATTTTTGCCGGGCTATGCATGCGCGCTAGCCCCACCTGCCAAAGTCTTGTACGGCGGGCAGGTAATTGTGCCAATCCCCGACTTGGTCTTAATTATAGAGCAAAATCAGTTTTTGACAAGCCTGCCAGGCCGTTTCCAAGACTTTAATTAAGTGCTATAATCTATATAAATAACTTGAATTATTTATTTTAGGTTATTTGTTCATCAGTTAGCCAAAATTTTAGCCAGCTTACATATATTTTATGAGCCTATCAATTATATTTTTAAAATTAAACTGTCAAGTTTATGAAACAAGGATCTAAAATAGGAGCGGCAGCTACGTTTATCTTAGCTGTTTTTTTGTGGTCGTTTATGCCTAGCGGCGTTTTTTTTCTGCCAAAAATCAAGGTGGCTCAAGCGGTCGGGACCATGACCGCGGTCACTGTGGCGCCGGAGACTGACGGCGTTGATAATCTTATCGGTCAGTCCGGCGCGACTTGGAATTTTACCGTTGATAACGCCACCGCGTTAACGGCTTTAGACCATGCGGTTTTTATTAATTTTTCAGACGGCGCCGGTAATTTTAATTTAAGCAACATCACGGCCACTAGTACGGTGACCGGCGGCGATGAGCTGACTTTTGCCACCACTTCTTTGCCAATTATTGGCGTGGAAAATAATACGATTGTGGTCATGCCGTTAACGAGCCAGACCAGCGCGGCTAATGATTTTACCATCAGCCTTTCCGGACTGACAAATCCTGCAAATTCTCTGGAGGCTTTTAACGCCGCTGTCAGTTTTTCCGTTTATAGTTGCACTTTAGCCGTTTCCGGTAATCCCAACAGCGGCTGTGCCAGCATAGTTGATTCTTTGGCGACAAATACTGCTCTTCTAAAAAGAAGGGGCGGCGCCATCACCGTGGGCAGTCTAACGGCGGCGAATTATGCCGCTTCAGCCGTCACTGAATACACTATCAGCTTTACCGCCAGCACCACCCTAAATATCGGAGAAAAGATTTGGGTCAATTTCCCAGACAATTTTAACATCAATAACGCCACCACCTCGGCCCAGAACGACATTAACGGCGCCGGTGATTTGGCGCCCCGGATCGCCTCGGAGGCGATTGCCACCACTTCGGCCAATACCTTGAATGCGGTAGTTTTAACTACCAGCAATGCTGCCGTGGCTGCCGGCGATACAATCACGGTACTGGTCGGTAATATCGTTAACGCCACTAAAGGTTCGTATCAGAATGTGAGATTTTTTACCACCACCGCCAATGATGGTCTGATTGACGGAACTTATTTCGGGATGGACCAGCAGGCTCAACAGAATGGTCCGCCGCCGGTTGAATCCATCCAAATTGGCGGGGACAATACTATTACCGGCACGATCAAAGTTAGGGAAGCGAACGGCACTTTGCGGACCGTGACCGCCGAAGAGGCGGCTCAGTTGCAAGTGGGCATGGGCTGTCCCGACTTAATGTTTTTTGTCGGCACCAAGCAGGTGGCCAGCGACGGGACATTCTCTTATAGTTATGTTTTAAACGCCACTTATGTTTTATTTGTCCAGCCTTTTTCCGAAACTTCCACTTTCTTTGAAAGTTATTTGTCGCCCAATATGATGATGGTTAACGTCACCGGCGATGAAACGGTTACGTTAACGCCGACCTTTGAAGTGCCCGACAGCTTTATTGCTGGCACGGTTAGCGGCGGTCCGGCCAGTTATAACGACCAAATGATTGAAGTCAGGGCGTATACGCCGGATCTGCAATCCTTTCATACCATTTTTACTTCCACCGCTTATACCACGGAGGGCTTGAATGCCAGCGGCGTCGGTTATTTTAGGATTCCCGTCAGATCAGGCAATACCTGGAAAATGAATTTTGAGACCAGCGATTTAATTTTCGGCGCCGACGGATCGGAATATTGGACGCCGACTATGGATCCGGTTTATGTCCCCGATACCAGCACGGTGACCACCACGGCGACCGCTTTTGTTCAGTCAAATAAGGAACTCAGGGTTTATTTAAGAAACAGCACCGATAACTCCATAATTAATTCGGGTTTTTGCATCAGCGTCAGGCGGTCGGGCCAGGAGATGATGGGTCCGATGATGGGTAACGAGATTTGTAACGCTTCCGGCGATTATTACACCATGACCGTGCCGGCCGGACCTTTTGCGGTTCAGGTTATGGGTCCTGGCCGGGGCAACAAAGAATATCCTATTTTAATTGCGAGCGGCTCGGCCACGACCACCAAAACCATCATTATGGAATCGCCCAGCAATTATATCAGTGGCACGGTTTTGGATCCCGATAGTTTTCCCATGCAAGGCGTCACGGTCTTCGCCCAGGGAACCAACGGTAGCTTTAATCAAGCCTTAACCAATGCCAGTGGCGTTTATACCATTTATGTTCCACCGGGCACCTATACCTTAAAAGGCTTTACTCAGGGGTATGGCCCGTTAACTCCCATCACTAACGTCAACGTTACCAACAGCAACGTTACCGGTAAGAATTTTTCCATTTCCGCCGGTAATTTTAAGACGATTCAGGGACGGGTTTATACTGATACAAACACCAATAACGTATATAATGCGGGCGTGGATACGCCATATCAGGGAGTACAGATTCACGCTTACGGTGCAGCCGGCGGCAACGGCACGCAGACCAGAAGCGACGGTAGTTATACCTTGAGGGTCCCGGCCGCTGCCGGTTATACTGTCAGCGGCTGGCATGAGGACATCGGCGATTTAACTCCCGTGACCGGCGTGGACGTCTCCAGCGGCAATGCTACTGGCCAGGATTTTAAGGTCGGTGCTTCAGGTTATTTGGAGATCAGGATTGTGGACGGCAACGTGGCCAGCTTATCTCCGGTTTTTGCCGGCGCTTTCAGCTCATCCGGCAAGGGCAACGGTTCTGATTCATTTAACGCCACCACAAGCGATCCCGATCTGACTAATATTGACGATTTAGTGACTAAATTCAGTTTGCCTGCCGGTAGCTATAACGTCCGGGTCGGCACTCCGGCTTACGGCGAGTTAACCTCCTTGGCGGCTAACGCCGGCGTCAGAACGGTTGAGATAACCGTCGGCGCCCTTAGCGGTTTAACCATAAATCTGCCGACGCTTTACACCTTAAGTGGTACCGCCCTGGCCAACGCTAACGTTTGGGCCTCTAACACCACCGGACCGGGCAAGTATAATACCACGGCTGATGCCAACGGCGATTATGCCATGAAAATTCCGGCCGGCACCTTTATGATAGGCGCTAACCTCACCGGTTATATAAATAGTCCCCAGGAACAAACCATTGCCGCCGAGACGAATTTGGATTTAACTTTAACTGCCGCGGCCGCAACCATTACCGGCGCGGTTTCATCCGGAGGCGTCGCCTTAACCGAGGGATTTATTTGGGCGGTTAAAAGTTCAAACCAGGGCTGGACCGGCACGGAAATCAGCGCTGACGGCTCTTATTCTTTATCTGTTGACGACGGCACCTGGATAGTTTACGCCGAGGGGCCGTGCTATTACCAGAGCGCCGGCGCGGCTCAGACCGGTTCAGGCACGGTCAATATTTCCCTAACTTCAATTTCCGGCTGTACTTTTGAAGCGCCGGAAGCGCAAAGCATCGTGCCTTCGGCCGGCGGCAAAATTTCACAAGCTGACGTGGAAGTGACCATTCCGGCCAATGCCTTAGGCACCGGCTCATCCGCGGTTTCGGTGAACGTGGCCAAGCCAAACTTCGTGCCGCCTTCCACTCTTAGTGCCGCGCCATTAAGCAATGCCGCCAAGAGCATTACCGCCACCAACAGTTCCGGCACTTCCATTTCCAGCCTGAATAATTCCATGAAAATTGTAATGACTTACAGCGACGCGGATATTCCCAACGGGTCTTCGGAAAACAATTTACAGCTGGCTTATTGGAACACCACCAGCAGTTCCTGGGAGCCGGTGGCGGCCACGCTAGATACCACCAATAATACTTTAACCGCTTCGGTAACTCACTTGACTGATTTTGCCCCGGTCCTGCCCACTGGCGACGATACGCCGACGACGCCAGCCGGCCTGGCGGTGGGCCCGGGCAACCCGCCCACGACCGCCCTAACCTTAAGCTGGACTCAGGTCAGCGGCGCAACCGGCTATTATCTTTATCGCGACACCACCTCGGGCGGCAATTTCCCGCTGTTAGTCCATGTTTCGGGCGGCACCACTTTATCTTATAATAATACCGGATTAAGTGCCGGCACCAGATATTATTATAAAATTACATCGGCTAACGCCAATGGTGAATCGGCCGCTTCCAGCGCCGTTTCCGCAACTACCGATTCGGGCGGAGGTTCAAGCCCGGCGGCCGGTTCAGGCTCAAGCGGTTCATCGGGCAATAGCGGTTTGGCTCAGCCCGCCACCGCCTTGCCCGTATCCGCGCCCACGGAATCAGCCGGACCGCCTCAGAGCGCTGTGGCCGAAGGCGCCCCGGCCACCGTTAACGGCACCGTGGTGGTTACGCCAACAGCTGGCGGCCAGACTTCCCTGCTGACTGATAGCGGCACCATGGCTACAGTGGTTATTCCGCCAGCGGCCATCAATGCCGAAACCAGCATTATCGTAACGCCGGTGTTAGTGACCAGAACTGTCGCTGGCGGCGACAGTGCCGCCGGCGGGACTTCGGTGGTGCCTGCTTCTCCGGCTGGCAGTAAGATTGTCGGAGGCCAGACCTATAATATTGAGGCCACCACCTTAAGCGGCGCCAGCGTTAGCTCATTGAGCGACAGCCTGACTTTAACTTTTGAGTATACGGAAAGCCAGGTCAGCGGTTTGGACGAGGCCGGCTTATTGGTTTATTATTTTTCCGAGGATGAGGCTACGTGGATCAGCTTGGCTTCCACGGTTGATACGGCCAATAATCTGATTACCGCTTATGTTGATCATTTAAGCGCTTTTGCGGTGATGGGGCAGCCGACCAGCGATCTCAGCGCTTACGCCGGAAAAGTTGTTAAAGCTACTGATGACAGGGCCGTTTATTTAATCAGCGACGGCTATCGCCGCGCCTTTACTTCGGAAATGATGTATTTTTCTTACGGCTACCTTTGGTCGGACATTGTGACGGCCGATGTTAGCTTAATGCCTTTGGGTCCCGATATGGTTTACAGTGATGATAACCTTTTTACCGCCGGGCAGATGATCAAAGGCACTGACGCCAAAGTTTATTTTATTGATAATGCCGGCCACAGACATTGGGTGGCCAGCGAAGAGGTTTATCTGGGCTTAGGCTACAGTTGGCAGCAGGTCGCCTGGATTTCGGACAGCGCGCTGGCTAATTATGAGACCGGCGCGGCTATTACTTCGGCCGGCGAGCGCCCGGACGGCAGTTTGGTCAAATACGCTTCCGGCGCTAAAGTTTATCTGATTGAAGGGAGTTTAAAGCGCTGGATTAAGGATGAAGCCTCCTTTAACGGCTTAAATTACGGCTGGTATAATATTATAGAAATTCCCGCGACCGAAACTTTTGCCAGCGCCGCCGATCTGACCGAGGCCGACTGACCATTTTGTCAAGCAAAAAACCGTCGAGTCCGACTTGGCGGTTTTTTTCAGGCGAAGTGATAAACTTATCCAGCACCTTTACAAATACCCAGCACCAATATTAGTGCTTATGAATACCCTCTAGAAAAGGTGCTGGATTTATTTGGCTTTCGGTTTGCTCAACGATTTTAGGCAGGAAGTGCAGACTCTCTTTTTTTGGCCGTCTATTTTTTTGACTTGCAAATTAATGTTGACCTGGCGTTTGGATTTAATGTTGGAGTGACTTTTCCTGATGCCGCTGGTGGGTCCGTTGCCGCAAATTTGGCAGACTTTACTCATAATGACGTTGAATAGTTAAGTTTTTGTGATATAATGGGAAAAGTTTAGCCTAATATCAATTATTTGTCAATAATTAGGAATTCAAAATTCATCCAAAATTAAAAATTGAGATAATTCAAAATTAAGTATGATGATAGATATGTTATTGCATCAGCCGGCGCTGTTCGTGGCTTGGCTGTTGGCGATTTTTTACGGCATTACTGTGCACGAGTTCGCGCATGCCTGGGCGGCGACGGTTCAGGGGGACGAGACGGCCCGGTTGTCTGGCCGGTTGACCCTTAATCCTTTGGCTCACATTGATCTGATGGGTTTACTGATGCTGGTTGTCGCCGGTTTTGGCTGGGGCAAACCGGTGCCGGTTAACCATAATAATTTAAAGAACGGCAAAACCAGCGATAATCTGGTTTCTCTGGCTGGCATCGCCACCAATCTCGTCAGCGTGGTGATTTTCGGCCTGGTGTTGAAGTTGTTCATCAATTTCGGCAGTTTGGGTCCGGACAATTTATTGCTGAATTTTTTATTTATGCTCATTATGATTAACCTGGTTTTGGCAATTTTTAATCTGATTCCCATTCCGCCGCTTGACGGCTCGCATGTTTTATTTAATATTCTGCCTGATAAATATAATGAATTCAAGTTTAATTTAGCCAAGAACGGCCCGTTTATACTATTGCTGTTGATTTTGGCCGATAATTTTTTGGGCGTCGGAATTTTTAGTTCCATTTTCAATTACTTTTTAGGTTTTATATATAGACTGTTTTGACCTGGCTTGACTTGACATTTTTAGCCGTTTAGATTATCATATTGTCAGGTTGCAATTGAAAATTTGACGCCCCTAAGCAGTCTGGCGCCGTTCGGACGCTTCGGGGCAACAGTGGCTGATAATCGTCTCTTCTTGACCGGTTATCTTTTTTATTATATAATTCTGTCAATTAAATTTAATTAATTTTAAGAATGCCAGTTTGTCTTAGAGATTTACAGTCTAAACTAGCATCCTAACTTTATGCCTACAATCAGTCAATTAATCAGAAAGCCTCGCCATAAAACCAAGCGTAAAGACAAAACGCCCGGTTTAAGTTTGAGGCAAAACACCTTGAAGCGTAAAAAAAAATTTGAAGCGGTCGGTTCGCCGTTTAAGCGCGGAGTTTGCGTAAAAGTGACGACCACCACCCCGAAAAAACCTAATTCGGCTTTAAGAAAAATCGCCAGAGTTCGTTTGTCAAACGGCATGGAAGTCACCGCTTACATTCCCGGCATCGGCCATAATTTACAGGAACACTCTATTGTCATGATCAGAGGCGGCAGAACCAAAGACCTCTCTGGCGTGCGTTATCACATTGTCCGCGGCCGTTATGATACTCAGGGCGTGGATGGGCGCAAACAAGGCCGCTCGCTTTACGGCGCCAAGAAGCAGAAAGCCAAAAAGTCCTAATTATTCAATTATCAATTTTTCAATTACCCTATGAGAAGCAGAAAAAAAACTCCAAAGAATAAAGTCGCGCCCGATCCAAAGTTCGGTAACGTCAAAATAGCCAAGTTTATCAATTACATCATGAAAGACGGCAAAAAATCCGTGGCGCAAGCCGTGGTTTATCATTCATTTGATATAATTTCGGAAAAAACTAAGCATGAGCCCTTGGAAATTTTTGATAAAGCCATTAAAAATATCGCTCCGTCTTTGGAGGTCAGAGGCCGCAGAATCGGCGGCGCTAATTATCAGATTCCCATAGCCGTCAGCAACGATCGCAAGATGATTTTGGCTTATCGCTGGCTGATTGCCGCCGCTACTAAAAAGAAAGGCAAGACCATGTCGTCCAAACTGGCGGAAGAATTCATGGCCGCCGCCAATAATGAAGGCGAGGCCGTTAAAAAGAGAGAGGACACCCATAAGATGGCCGAGTCCAACCGCGCTTTCGCCCATTTTGCGTAAGTCGCGTAACTCGTAACATGCCCGCCCGCCACGCCAACGAGCCGGGTGGGTAACTCTTAACCCATAACTCTTAATCCAATACTCTATGCCAAGAGAATTTCCTTTGGAAAAATATCGTAATATAGGAATTATCGCCCACATTGACGCCGGTAAAACCACCGTGAGCGAGCGGATTCTTTTTTATACGGGCAAAAAGCATAAAATCGGCGAGGTGCACGAAGGCGAGGCTGAAATGGACTGGATGGCACAGGAGCAGGAAAGAGGCATTACTATCACTTCAGCCGCCACCACCTGTTATTGGCAGGACTGCCGCATCAATATCATTGATACCCCGGGGCACATTGATTTTACCGCCGAGGTCCAGCGGTCATTAAGGGTTTTGGACGGTGGCGTGGTTATTTTTGACGGCGTGGCCGGCGTTGAACCGCAATCGGAAACCGTCTGGCATCAGGCCGATAAATTCAACGTTCCGCGCATCGCTTTTATTAACAAGATGGACAGGATGGGCGCGGATTTTTATAAAGATCTGGCTTCAATCCATAATCGTTTGACCAAAAACGCTTATCCTTTGCAATTGCCCATCGGCGCCGCCGAAACCTTTGCCGGCCTGGTGGATCTATTCGCCCAAAAAGCTTATTTTTATAAAGATGATTTAGGCAAAGTGGTTGAGGAAACCGAAGTTCCGGCCGAGCTTAAAGATAAAGTGGCTGAATACCGTGAAAAGTTGCTGGAGGCGGTCGCCTCCACCGACGACGTTTTGATGAACAAATATTTAGAAGACGGCAAGATAGAAGAAGCGGAATTAAAAAAAGCCCTGCGTCGGGCGGTCATAAAGAACGAAATCGTGCCGGTTTTATGCGGCAGCGCTTTAAAAAATAAAGGCGTGCAAAGGCTACTGGACGCGGTTTGCGATTATCTGCCTTCGCCCTTGGACGTGCCGCAGGTGGAAGGCTTTGAACCGGACGATAAGGAAAATAAAATCATGATTAAGGCTGATGACGCTGAATCGCTGACCGCTTTGGCTTTTAAAATCGCCACCGATCCTTACGTGGGCAAGCTGGCCTTTATCAGAATTTACTCCGGCCAAATGTCCGCCGGTTCTTACGTTTATAACAGCAGTAAAGATAAAAAAGAAAGAATCGGCCGGCTTTTAATGATGCACGCCAACCACCGCGAAGAGATTAAAGATGCCGGGACGGGGGATATCGTGGCCGCCGTCGGCCTTAAAGAGACGGTCACGGGCAACACTCTGTGCGCTGAAGATCATCCCGTGGCTTTGGAAGCGATAGAGTTTCCCGAGCCGGTTATTTCCGTGGCGATTGAGCCTAAGACCAAGCAGGATCAGGAAAGGATGGGCATGGCGTTGCAGAAGCTGGCCGAGGAAGATCCGACCTTTAGGGTTAAAACGGACGAAGAAACCTTGCAGACGATTATTTCGGGCATGGGTGAACTGCACCTGGAGATCATTGTTGACCGGATGAAGCGCGAATTTAACGTGGAGTGCAACGTGGGCAAGCCGCAGGTGGCTTATAAAGAAACAATCAAGGGTGAGGCGGAAGCTGAAGGCAAGTACATCAGGCAATCGGGCGGGCGCGGCCAATACGGCCATTGCTGGCTAAGGGTTGAACCTTTAGCCAGAGGCAAAGGCTTTGAGTTCGGTGATGCCATTAAAGGCGGCATTATTCCCAGAGAATACATTCCGGCTATTCAAAAAGGCGTTAAAGAGGCTGCGGAAAACGGCGTTTTGGCTGGTTATCCGTTGATTGATTTTAAGGCCACTGTTTACGACGGTTCTTACCACGATGTTGACTCTTCGGAAGCGGCCTTTAAAATTGCTGGCTCCATGGCTTTCCAGTCGGCGGTCAAAAAAGCCAACTTGATTTTATTGGAACCCTTGATGAAAATAGAAGTGGTGACTCCGGAAGAATTTATGGGCGATGTCATCGGCGATTTGAACTCCAAGCGTGGCCAGATAAACGAAATGTCCGACCGCAGCAACATGAAAGTCATTGACGGCTTAGTGCCTTTGGCCTCTATGTTCGGCTACGCCACTTCCTTAAGATCTTTGACTCAGGGCCGGGCCAGCTATTCCATGGAATTTGACCATTACGGCGAGGTGCCCAAAAATGTTGAACAGGAAATCAAGGAAGCGCGCGGAAAAGCGTAGGTCTGGAAATCATTAATCAAGAAATCAAAGAATCAATAAATCCCCGGCCCGACTCCCTGCCCGCTCCTCAAGTCTTACGCCTCGGAGCCAAAGACCTGGCTTTGGTCTTAAGCTCAAATCTGGAAAGGCAGGCGGGGCGAGCGGGGCGTGGCCATAAATCAATCGAGCTTAAGAGCAGGCAAGAAAATAAATGGCCCCGTCGTTTTGGCGGGGTTTTTGAATTATTTTATTTTTAATACCCCGTCAGCTTGCCGCGGGGTTACCAAATAGAATTTCTGAGTCCAGAGCTCGCTCTGGGGGTTTAATACCTTTTATTACGCGTAAAACAATTACGCATAACATTGACATAGATGTTATTTCATGCTAGATTTTTTATTGTAGTTTCATTTGGTCAGTTCAAACAAAGCAAGGAGGTAAAAGTTGAAATTTATTGAAAATATGGCGCAAGTAGTTTTGCGCTTCCTTATAGAGGTGCTAATGAACGGGGTGGCTCTTCATGCCACCTGGAACTGGCACCTCGTAGGGTGGCTCGGGCTGGAGGAAATGAGTTTTCCGGTCGCGATCACTGTCATGACCAGCGCCTGTCTGATCCGTCAGTTCAAGGCCGTGCCTGATGTGAGGCTTTGGATGGATAATCAGACAGCTGATGACCTGGCTTGGTACATAACAAGAGTCACAAGCCGGTGTAGCCTCATCGTTGGTATTGGCTGGCTTATGACATTTTAGTTTCCGCTCTTCTTCACCGGTTGCATGTTCAGCCGGTTTTTTTAGCTACCTCAGAGTGAGATTAATCTCCAGGCTGGCGGATTTATCAAAGTATGTTATAATACCAATAATCATTACTAATAACTACATGATGACAAAGATTTTATTATTAGTCATATTTTTGTCGCTGGCCGCCATTATTTTAATGCCTCTAACCATGCCCAGTTGCGATTTTAACGGTTTTCATCTGGGTTGGGCCAGGCTTGACAATGCTTGCGGCCGGGTCAGCTTTCTGGTTCATCTGGCATTTATGCGCAGCCTGATTTTTGTGGGCCTGTTGACGGTCATGTTGACGTTAGCCAGAGTGATTTTTAAAACCAGGCTGTTCAGTTTAATCTCCATAAATAAAAAATTCAGGCAACATTTTAATTTTTTATTCCGCCCATGGGCCATGGGAGCGATGAAGCCTTTTGATCGGTTGCTTCAGGCTTACGCCAAGGGTCTGGCCCAGCCGAAATTATTTTATCCCGTACCTTTAAGTATATTTATATAACCTCAAGGTGGTACTCGAGGTGTTTGACTAAGTTAAGTTTCAGGCAACCGGCCGCCGTTTTTAAGGATTATAATAATCCGCGTCCGACCGAGGTTGTTTGGAAACAATCGTTATTTGGTAATCATTAATTTGTTAATAAAATATGTCTCAAGAAAAAACAAGTTTTTTTTCGTCTCTTAATCCCCAAACCAGTTTCTTTCTCGGTTTGGCGGCCAGCCTGTTGATCGTTTGTACGATCGGCTTTTTCGTGTTGCTCGCTTTCGCCATTAAGGACGACAGCCAAAATAATAAGCCGGCGGCCGTCAATAATAATCAGCCGACCGCGGTCGTTAACTCGCCCAGTCCGGCGGTTGCTGGCAAGGTTAACGTTCAGGTCCTGGATACCGATCATCTGCGCGGGAATAAAAACGCTCCGGTTAAAATCGTGGAGTATTCTGATGTCCAGTGCCCGTTTTGCAGTCGCTTCCATCCGGTTTTACAGCAGGTCCTGGCGGAATACGGTTCCGACGTCGCCTGGATTTATAGGCATTTTCCTTTGGATCAGCTGCATCCTAATGCCCGGCCCGGAGCCGAGGCTTCGGAGTGCGTTTACGAGCAAACGGGTGATGAAGGCTTTTTTGCCTTTATTGACGGCTTGTTTGCCGATCAAACCAATTTAGGTATGCCTCTTTACCAAAAGCTGGCCTCAGAGATCGGCGTGGACCTGGAGCAGTTTAACGACTGTGTGGCCACGAGGAAGTACCAGCAAAAAGTTGAAAATGATCTGCAGCAGGGCGGCGTTTTAGGCGTGACCGGGACCCCGGGTAGCTTTATCAATGGTAGCTTGGTTAAGGGCGCTGTGCCTTACGCTTCACTCAAACAAATCATTGATTCCGAATTAAGCCAGTAACCCTTAAAAAATTAACTCTTATCCGTTTGGTCCGGATATGGTTTTTGTTTGGCGCGGGGGAAAATTAACAAGCATAAAACAAAGGCAGATGACTTACTTTAAGGCCGTAAAAATTGTTTTCCGCCAAGCTCAATATATTTGCCTGGCCGTGTTCGTGGCCGTGGCGGTATTTTTAGTTAGCCTGTGGCTGCCGAGTCTTGATCTTTTGAGGTTCATTGTTGCTTCAGATTTTTTGAGCTTTTTGGTTAAGCTGAAAATTTTTTGGGGAACCTTAGGCCTGTTGCAGACGAATTTTTCCGCCCCGGTCAGGGTCGTAGTCATCGGCTTGTCGGCTTTAAGCGGCCTCAACGCGGCCCTGTTGGTCTTTTACCTTAAAAGGCGGATAGTTAAAGATAAGGCGGGCGGTCTGGGATTTATCGGTATTTTCAGCGGACTGCTTGGCCTTGGTTGCCTTGCTTGCGGCTCAGTTGTCCTAACCTCCCTGATCGGCTTTTCCGCCACCGCCGTTTTTATCGGCTGGCTGCCTTTTGGGGCCCAAGAGTTCGGCTGGCTGGGGCTAATCCTCCTGCTAATCTCCATTCATTTAATCATTAAAAAAATTCAAAACCCGGATAACTGTAAAATTAATTAACAAGCTTATGTCAACTTTAACAGATTTTATCAACGCCGCCTTGGATTATCTGGTGCTGGCGGCTGACATTATCATCGTGCTGGCTCTGGGCCTGATGGCATATGATAAGTTCAGGCCCGGTCGCCTGACTTTGATAAAAAATTTTGTCGTCAGGCGTTCAGTTGTTTTGGCTGGGCTGGTGGCGCTGACGGCCACCTTGGGCAGTTTGTTCTTTTCCGAAATTATGCATTACGAGCCGTGTAAATTGTGCTGGCTACAGCGCATCTTTATGTATCCCTTGCCGCTGTTGCTGGCTCTGGCGCTGATTAAAAAAGATAATCAGATCAGGCCTTACGCCATGATGTTGGCGGTTATCGGCGCCGCTTTGGCCCTTTACCATTACGTTCTCCAGGTCGGCCAGATCCATTACCAGGCTTTGGAAAATCTGGTCAACTGCGGCACGGTCGGCTACAGCCCGTCCTGCACCTCTTATTTTTTTCTGAGTTTTGGTTATATCACCATTCCGATGATGTCTTTAAGTGCCTTTGTCCTGATCATTGTCATCTTACAGAACCGTTTAAAACAGTAAAAGCTGTCGTCACCAGACAAAAAGGCGGTTAACCGCCTTTTTTGTTTTTTTTTAAAATAATGGTTATACTAAGAGTGCACCCCCGCTTAAACCCATGAAAGGAGAAATCATGGACAGCCACGTGGTTAAGCGGTTCGCTTCGCTTTTGGCGAAGCTTGATAGGCTTGACGAGTTTTGCGCCCTAATAGTTTTATTACGGGGCGTATATCGTCAAGGGTTAATAACGGCGGAAGAACTGGAAGAGGAGGTTATGTGCGAGACGCCGTTCAAAGTCGGACTGGCTTTTGTTCTTTTCTAGGCAACGTCAGTTGCCTGATCAGACAATCGCTGGTCTAAAAAAGCTCCTGTTTGTTTATCGGCAGGAGCTTTCGCTTAGGCACAGATTTTTATGGTATAATTATTTTATGATTATCACTAAAGCCTCCGGCGAAAAAGTCGAGTTTAGCCAAAAAAAATACGAAGAGTCTCTGCACCGGGTCGGTTTGACCATTGAGGAAGCCAAGGAAATCAGCAGCCAGATTAATCAGGACTTATATCCAAACGTGCCTTCCGACAGGATTTTTTTGAGAACGCATCAGTTTTTAAAAAAGAAAAACAAAATTTTTGCGGCCAAATATTCCCTTAAAAGAGCTATTATGAATTTAGGGCCGGCCGGTTATTTTTTTGAGCGTTATATGGCCACCGTCCTTGCCGCTTACGGCTATAAAACCAGGTACAATCAATTGGTTGAAGGCAAATGCGTGGAGCACGAGGTTGACATCATCGCCGAGCGGGACGGCAAAAAGTATATGATTGAGTGCAAGTATCATAATCAGTCCGGCCGCAAATCGGATCTTAAAGTCGCCCTGTATACTTACGCCAGATTTTTGGACTTAAAGGATAAGTACCAGTTCAGCCAGGCCGTCTTGATGACCAATACCGCCTTTACCGCCGAGGCCGTTAAATACAGCCGTTGCATGGGGGTAAAGGTCGTTGGTTGGCGCTATCCCCAAAGCGGAGAAAGCCTGGAACATTACATTGAATCAAAGAAGCTCTATCCGGTGACGGTGTTAACCAGCCTGACCAGACAGTTAAATCACCGTTTTAGGGAGGAGAACATTGTTTTGGCCGTTGATTTGCTCAAGTTCACCCCTCAGTCGTTAGCCAAAAGATTTAAGATAAGCCTGGGGCTGGCCCAGCGCCTGATCAGTGAAGTTTCCGTTTTAATCAGCTAGTTAAAATAAATTTTTTTAGAGGTAATTTTATCGCTAATCCTTTTAAAATAACGGATAAAATTTTGCTTTTTCTTTTTCCCGCCTTCGGCGGATAAATATTTTAGGTGGATAGAGGTGTTTTTGCCCCTGATAAAGCAGGGGCAAAAACGCTTTATTTATTTTTTTACTTCACCATACTAAACCTTGAAATTATTAAAACATTGATATAAGCTATTGTTATGGAAAACCCTGACTTTCTTAAAGAAAAATACGACCTGCATAACACTCCAGAAGTAAACCAAGCTGCTCAGCGTACGGAAATCCGCACTGGCCAGGAAGTGCCTTTAAACCCAGCTGATCAAATCCAAAACTACCTTGATCGGTTTAAGGAAATTCTTGACCGTGAAAATCCCAATAAGCGTGAACGGGGTATTGAGGCCTTGAAACAGGTTTTGTTGGATAAATTTGTGACCAAACAGGAAGATATACCCGAAAGTTTTTGGAAGTCCCAAGAAAACATTATTCGCGAACGCGGCCAGCAGGCAGATTATAATAACTTTTCAGAAGAACAAAAGGTTAATTTTAAAAAAGAAACTTCCGAGGGTTTACTTAACGACCAGCAATCTTCATTAGAACAATGGCTGGATTATTTTGCCTCAGCTGATTCTAATTACCTACCTGATTATCTTAAATACTGGGTTTTTAGAAGTGTAACCCAGCTGGCGGAGTATGACAAAGAAAAGAAAGAATTTCCAAAACGATCCAAAGGAACAGTGAGGCAGTTTCCTGACATTAACCAGGAAGCTTTAAATTATGTAATTGATGCCGTTATTAAAAAACACCAAGGCAAAGGCCTGGAATTTGAATACGACATTCAACCGGATGAACGCGAGGCTTTTCTTAAATCTCTGGAAAAGGAAAATTTTGCCAAGCTCTATGCCTGGGCTAATGACTTAATGAACCCTATCCCAGAACATCTTTTGCCGGTTACCCAGGGTGAATGGAAAAAGTTTGAACAAAATTCTAACCACACTCCGTTAGTCCAGTCAATCAGAGGCAAGGGTACGGGCTGGTGTACAGCCGGAGAAAACACCGCTAAAAAACAGCTGGCAAGCGGCGCTTTCCATTGTTTCTATTCCCTTGATGACGAAGGTCAGCCAACCATTCCTCGTTTAGCTATTCGCATGGAGCGAGATAAGATAGCTGAAGTTAGAGGCGTGGCCCGCAAACAAAATCTTGATCCTTACATGCCTAAAGTTTTAGAAAAAAAGCTGGAGGAATTCCCAGATAAAGAACAATATCTCAAAAAAGACAGGGATATGAAACAGTTGACGGAGATTGATAACAAAGTTAAACAAGGCCAAGAATTAAATAAAAACGATCTAACTTTCCTCTACGAACTAAACTCCACCATTGAAGGCTTTGGCTACCAGCGTGACTCTAGAATTGCTGAACTGCGAGCCAACAGGAATCCAGAACAAGACATGCTGGTTATTTTTGAGTGTACGGCGGAACAAATTGCCCGCGCGCCAAGAGAAATCAACGAAAATACTAAAGTTTACATTGGCCAGTTGGAACCGGGTATTTTCCAAAAACTGCCAGAAACCCTGGAACATATTTATACTTCTTTCCCTGACAAAAAAATCAGGCGGGAAAACCTAGAAATCGGCGGTAAAACAGCCGACCAGTTGATCGCAGAAATGACAGCTAAAAATATCAATATTACCAATTACGCCAAATCAATGCTGAAAAGTCGGGAATTTATTTATACTAAAAATTCCGAAGAAATAACCCTGATCCGCCTGACCGTGGCCGACCTCGGTTTTAAAAATAATGCCACTGCCGACCAAGTCTACCAGAGAGCGGAAGATCTTGGCCTGGAATTATGCCCAGCGGATACCTGCCCTAATTGGCGGCTTAAATACCAAAATCAGCCCTTAGATGAATGGGTTCGCGTGGCAATGAAACAGATTCCCGACTCTGACGGCTACCCGGGCGTCTTCGGGCTGCTTCGCGACGGCGGCGGTTTGTGGCTGAGCGGCGATTGGGCGGGACCCGGCAGCGAGTGGAGTCCGGGCGACGAGTTCGTGTTCCGTCTCCACTTTGTTTCTTTTTTAATTTCTGACACTTTGACTCTTGCCTGCCCGCCGAAGCTTCAGCGCAGGCGGGGATTCTTTGACCCTTTCCGCCGCAGGCGGCGAAAGCAAATTTTTGGTATAATAGCATTAGCTTGGTTACATCGGACGGCTAGCCTTCGGCCTTGCTCAGGCCAGGCGGTTTTCCGCGGAGTGGTTTGTATTTTGTCTCCAAAAAGAAATCAACTTGGTATGCGATGCTGGAGGATTCTAGATCCCAAATACTATACAGCTTAAGGTCTTTTAGCTTAAAAGCGAATCACCTAGGCAGTGGGCTGGGTTCATTTTTCGCATCATCGTGTGCCGAGAACATCCATCAAAAGAAGGATGTTTAAAAATTTAGACCAAGGCGGAACAAAAGAATCTTTAG